>DASZJS010000836.1:0-13737 GCA_035947935.1 Gemmata sp.
CTCGACCCACCCTACGAAAACGAGAAGCTCTCCGCAGTGAACCAAAATGCAACGGGTGGTCGGCTCCGACTTCAACCGTGGACCCGAGTCGTTCACGAACGCCGACCCGAGCACCGGTCGGAGTGGAACGCAGGTTGGTTCAGCCTCTCCGACCGGTGCTTGGGTCGGCGAAACGCCCAACGACTCGGGGGACGCAATCGCTAGCAACTCCACCCACGGCGGATCGCCGCAGGATGTTTAAGTCTCGGAACCGACCACCCGAAGACGCACGATGGACCGCAATCACGGCACAAATGCATCATGGCCTTCCTGGCTCCAAATCAGATTGGCGATTCTCCACGATTCCTTGCCGCGATACATGATAAATCGCCAAATCACTCCGCCATGATCGAATTTTTCGAGGTAAACAAACTGAATGAGGTCTGGGCTCAAGGCGGTTTCTCGGAGCAACTCAAACTCATGAAGGGGATCACCAAAGATGCCGGGATAAACGAGCCGGACGTTATCGAATTCCTGTTTGTATCTCTTGAAAACATCATCGTGCATGTAGGTATAGCCGTTCTTGACTTGTTTCATGAACTCATCTTTCTTTTCCTTTTCCAACTTAAGTAACGCAAGAAACTCTTCCACAATGTGGCGAGCCTCTTCGGTAGCTTTTTCCTTGGCGGTTGGGACGGGTGTCGGCGTGGCGGGTTTGATGAGACGACCGGCAGCGAACGACGCCACACCACCCAGCAATCCGCCAAGCAATCCCGCAATCAAAATCGGCCTCGTCAGCCGCGATCGAGTGTCTTCAGTGGTCGTCCGTAACTGCGTCCCTGACATGGTGCCATCGCCTCTGTTTGGCGTGCCCGGAGTCGTTCAGCGACACCGGGAACTAATTCACGAATTGCTTGTACCAAGTCTCCAGCGTCCTGCTCTCCTGACTCATGCCAAGAGCTTTGTTCCGGATCGCCTGGAGGTGTCGGCACGGGCCTTTCCGTAACCCGCCTGTGTAGAAGTACGAACATCCGCACTTACCCGCCACAATCCTGTCGTCCGGATCGAGCGTAATCTCGGCGCTTGAACGACCTTCGACTAACCCGACAACTTGCCGCTGGCCGCGGTCGGTCAGCGCATCGGAAGTAATTCGGATCTTCCACCCGACAATCTCCCTCGCGGCGACCGTTTCCTCGTTCTCCGGCCCAATCACCTCCGCCGAGAGCGTCACGGGCATCACTTGCCGCCAGCGATAGACGCCGTGTGGCAAATCGTGGATCACTTGCCCAAGCAGCGCGAGTTTGTTCAGCCCAGCAGAAACAACTGGAGCCGCGGCGTTGCTCCTGGCGGCAAGGTCTTCGAGGGTCCAGGTTGGGGTTTGGCGGAACGCATCCGCAATCTGCCGCATGGTGCCTTCCGAGGGCTGGACAGGAGGAGCAAGCTGGTCGATCGCGCTGCCTCCGCTCGTCCAGTCGTTGGCCGTCCAGCCGGAGAGACCGAGAGTGAGTTGCATCTCACCCATCCGGCAGACCCAGAAAGCGGGCAGTCCCGTTCCCAAAAGGTAAACATCCACGCGATCGAGAAGCGGAAGTAACCGCGCCAGCATACGAAGTCGATCCCGGCCCCAGGTACGGATGGTTTCTCGCCGGTGGCCGGGGTAAGGAGTATCGTGCAGCACAATCTCCTTGTTCCACGGCTCCAGAATCAGCTTGACTGGTTCGCCGGGTGTCAGTTCAAACCGCACAGCGCGGGGCGAGGTTTTTGCTTTGTGTCGCTTCAAGAAAGCGACCAGCGAGTAGAGCCCCTCTCGACTCACCGGCACGCGCTTCATGGGCAAACTCATGGCCGATTGCAGCGTGGCGAACCCGCGGAGCCAGCTTTGCGGCAACTCGATCTTTTCTTCCCGATAGGGTCGTTCGTTCTCGTTTGTCTGCACCTCGAACCCGAGGGGGTCGATGGTGAATCGCGTTTCACGGTAACTGCGAATCGTCTGGAAGTGGTCGTAAAGCCGCCACGAGTAATCGACGTTCGTTGTGCCGAGAGCGACATCCGTTTCCGCCTCGAAAGCATCGCGTTGCACAGTGAGGCAACCGTAACTACTTTCATCCGCACTGAAGCACTCGAAGAACAGAACATCCGGACTGACGGTGATAACCGGATCGCACGGCATGAGCAACCGCCACAATTCGGGATCTTCCCGGGCAAGCATGTTGCCGTATTTGCTACGCGCATCCCAGTAGGTTTTGCGGCAGCGATCGAACTTCCTTTCCAATCCTTTCGGCATTGGTCTGTTCTTGAGTGCCTCCAACTCAAACCGTTTGACCTTAACGGCCTCGGTGCGAATCTGTCGTTCGCGTGCTTGCTCCTGTTTCTTCCACTCCTCGTAACCTGCTTTGTTCTTCGGTTTGAACCGAAGATTGGAAATGACCACATCGTGCAGCGCAGAGACAGCCTCGCGGAATCTGAGCGGATGCTTCAGCGTGCCAACAAAGCTGACGCGATCCCGGCGGAGGTTCGGGGCCAGCGACACCGCCAACCCAACTGTTGTTTGGGTGACTTGACTCCGGCCACGATATGCAAACGCCACTTGCATACAACCAAGCCCTCTGTGAGGGTGCTTTCGCTTGTATTCCGGTGTCCGCCGCAGCCGACTTCAACCGTGGACCCGAGACGTTCACGACCGCCACCCTGGGTCAGGTAGGGGCTAGAACGCAGGTTGATTCAGTTAGCCACTACCTGACCCAGGGTGGCGAAAAGACCAACGGCTCGGGGGATGCAATCGCAAGCAACTTCCGCCGCGACGGAACATCGCAGCATAGTGGTCTCGGACCACGACGAACACCGTGATTCACACAGTCTTGTAGGGTGGGTCGAGCCGTGCGCCGCACGTCGAGGCCCACCAAGAGCCACGAAAACAAAGATGGTGGGTCGAGGCTTTACAAGGCCCACCCTATAAAATCCCGCTCGCTTGCTCGCCAAACTGTAACTCGGGAAATACCGCTTCAACCAATTCCTTGCGTGTGGGGTTCTTTTCAACGAATTCCACAACACCGGCCAGTCCGGCACGAAACTCGGGACCGCGGATCGAACGCATTGCCACCGCCACGATGGGCAGCAACTCGCCCGCTTCATCCGGTTTGGCGGACAAGCGGTCCATTACTTGTCGAACCACCAACGGCTTTGCCCGACTGCCACGATACACATTCAACAAGACCGTTGCCCACAGAAACCGCACGAGCTCCTGAGAGAATTTCGCCAACCCCTCGCGTTCCTTGGCGCGATCTTCAAGCATTCCGACAAGCCGCAGCCGAATGTTGTCGTGTGGCGATTCGAGAAGTCGCTGCCACACCGTCACATCTTCCCTTGCTCGAACATCGCTCTGGAGCCATTCCCAGCCGACCTCACGAACGTCGTTGTGTCGGCTATCGAGAAACTCCAATACCCAGAGCGGATGGAAGTCGGGTTGTTCAGCAAGGACGCTCCACGCCCAGCGCACCAGTTCGGCTCGGAGCGGTTCAGCTTCAGCTTCCCGAAGCCCAAACACGACTTGAATTTCAGCAGGGTTTGAGGGTTTCTTTCCGGTGAGGAAAATGCGACCCATCCGGGCAAGTGGGAACGATCGCTGCATCGCCAGCCGAACGGCATCCGAAAATGATACTTGCTCCGGCTTCACCACGCGCAATACCATCTCGCAAATTCGATCGAGCAGTTCGGGCCGGGCTGCCTCGGTGAGTTTGAGCCACCGATTGATGGGAACCTTCTCAAGCCCACCGCAGCGTTCCAGCAAATCCATCGCGAGACCGTTCAACACATCGTTATCGGCAACCAGCCAATCGAGAAGCTCATCGCGCGTCACACGTACAAGTCGATCCGGGAAGTTTCGCTGGAGCATCCTGGCCGACCAGAGCAAAACTGTCCGACATTTCCCATTCACCAAGAGGTCGAAGATGGGTTCGGGGCTCTTGAGCCAGAGCTTGCGAAACATTGGGTCTGGCTGAAGTTGTGGCAGCGTCGCATCCTCGGCCACACGCCACCCGGTTCGTTTGGCTTTCAGCGTCGGGGAATGGTGAAAGAGAATGTGGACCATCCCCCAGTTATCGAGCAATCCCAGCCCATCCGGCACATCGGCATCCGTGTAGAGTTTGAGGGCCGAAAGGACTGCGGGAATGTAACGATCCGGCTGCTTCTTCCCCAGCTTGCGGAAATACCGCCAAGCTCGCCGCCGGAGGTAGTGCCGTGTTGGGATCGAGAACAGGAACTTGCCTGCCGTGTATATTTCGCGGTTCTGAGCGAACCACGGGCCGCTCACGAAACGATCTTCTCGGGAAAGAGTTGAGCCCGGTGAGAGGGTGATGATTTCCACTTTCTCCATCGAACGGGTTTTTTGATTCCATCGACGGGCAGTTCCTCGACGGCGGCGAATGATTCGGTCGAGGGCAACCAGAAACCGCCCCATGACTGCATCATCGCCGGCATTATCTGCAAATTTGAAGAGTCTCTTGATAAGCGGCTCATGTCGAGCAGCGTTCAGAGGTCGTTCGAGATAGGCGAGAAGAAAGCGGCGAGCTTCGATTCGGGAATCGCTGTACCACGTTTCGGCAAAGGAAGAGAGGGCAGCGGCATTCACATGCAGACGAATCTCATCGACAAATTCCGGCGACTCGTTCTGGAATAACCACATTACGCGGTCCCAGGCTGGATCGCTGCCGCTTGGTGGGGGTTTCCGGTCGCGGGCCATGCGCACACTCCGATTGTGTTGTGCAGTGGATGGTATGCCACGAGGACGCACCATGCAAGCGCCGTAGCAAATCGGGTAAAGCTTCATCGGCCGGAGTCAGGTCCGATCTCCCGCTCCAAGTTTCATCAGATCGTTCCGCGACTACGCCACGTCACCTTCCGGTCGCCAATCTGAGACCCGTAATTTTTGATTAACAAACACCTGTAGAACGGTAATCATCCGCTAGATAAGCTGGAATTTATCTAGGGTTCACGACAGGCTCATCTGGAAATGATAGCATCCGGAGTAAGGGACAATAGTCCTCATAAATAGCGAAGGACAAGAGAGCGATCCAGGCATGTCGATACACCTTGTCGTGATATTACATCAGCGCGGCACTGATCTGGCACTTGATGCACAATGGCTCGACGAGATCCCAAATGAGGAAGCCCACGTCGCGTCAAAGATCATTTGCGCGTCTGGTTCTTCGCGACGATTCGCCTTGTCCTTCTGCGCTTTTCTTGTTCTGGCTTTCTTGAACCTCGGCTGCAAGCGTTCCGCCACCCCAACAGACGGAAAAGACCCGCCGCCGGCCCCAATTAAGTGGGAAGGAGGCCGAGAGATAACCCTGGAGGAATGGACCGAGTTGGTCGGTACTACCCAACCGCTACCAGACCACGCCGCACGCGTCACCTCTCCTGTTGCGGGCCGTGTCGTAGCTGTTCTTCCAAACCGCGCAGGGAAGCCAATAGCGGAAGGGCAATCGGTCGAGGAAGGTGACGTGCTGATCCGCTTGGATGCAACGGCCGTTCAGGCCAATCTGACCAAGGCCCAAGCCGCGAAGAAAGTAATTCTGGCAGAGCGAGAAGTGGCCGCCATCGCTGTCAAGACAGCCGCCTTGGATGTCAAGTCCCTAGAGGAACTCAAAAGCAATCAGAACACTAAAACGGTACTGGTCTCGCCCGTCATGCTGGAAAAGACAGCTCTGGCGCTGGAGTCCGCAAAGGCCTCAGTCCAGGCTCTCAACCGCAGATTGGAAGCAGCGGAAAGTGAAGAGGCCGCTCTCAATCTGGAAATCCGGCTCTACACGCTCACCGCGCCCCGCAAGGGACGCCTGGGCCGACTTCAGGTGGTCATCGGGCAAACCCTTTCCGCCGGTGCCCCTATCGCGGAAGTACTCGGCATCGAAGACGAAATCGATGTACTCTGCTTCGTCCCGGCCTCGGATGCACGCAAATTGCAGATCGGCCAGCAGGCTCATTTCGGTGGGTTCGAGAAGGATCCCGCCACTGAAGCAGTTGCCGACCCGGAAGGGAAGGTCGTATACATCGCCGATCAAGCCGAGGTTGAGACCGGCTCATTCGCCATCAAAGTGCGATTCCCCAATCACGATTTGAAGCTACGGGCCAGTTCCGTGGCGCGAGTCCGAATCCTGACAAAGCCCGGCAAAGCTTGCTGGGCGGTGCCTGAATCCGCTCTTATGGAAGATCAGTATCCGCCCGGCATTGTCGTGGTCGAGGACGTCGCGGTAACGAAGAATCCCGAGGGGAAGGACGAACAGGTCGGCAAAGCTCGACGGTTGCAGGCAGTGATCGGAATGCGCGATCGCGTTCTGCATTATGTGGAAATCCTGAGGCTGGAAGACGTCGAAAAGAAATGGCATGGCGATCTGGAACACGCCCTGATCGTCATTGCGAAAGGTCAAGGGCTCCAGACGGGCGACATTGTGAAACTCGAAGAAGAAGACGACGAAGAAGCGGCGAAACCAGACGCAAAGCCGTAGGCTGCCGAACACCCTGAGATCGAAGGCCGCTGCGTATGATCAACCTGGCGACAAAAGCCCGCCCCTATATCGGCTCCGTGATCTTGACCTGCGCGCTGCTGACTGGCGGTGGCATCTACAGCGCCATGCGCATGGCCAGCGGCGTCTATCCTGAAGTGACCTTCCCACGCGTCGCCGTCGTCGCCCGCGTGCCGGACTGGGACGTCACCCAAATGGAGGTTAAAGTTACCCGACCTTTGGAGGAGGCGGTCAGCGGCGTTCTTGGTGTCTCCTGCGTGCGCTCCAAGTCGATCCGTGGCGGCAGCGAAATCTCAATCGATTTCACTCCTGGCACCGATATGCGTCGGGCTGAGACACTCATCTGGAATCGTATTGGCACCAAGCGTTCGGATCTGCCGCCGAACGTGGAATTGACTGTCGAGCAGATGACGCCATCCGTTTTCCCGGTCATCTCGGTAATTCTGACCGGCGGCGACAGCCCTGCACAACTCCGCGATTATGCCGAATACCAGTTGGCTCCCCTCGTCAAGACCATTCCGGACGTGCTTTATGCTAACGTGGCCGGAGGCGATATCCGCGAAGTCGAAGTCATCGCTCGGCCCGACGACCTGCTGGCGGCTGGCCTGTCCGCCGCGGACCTGGCCGATCAAATCACACAGCAGAGCAATCTGCACCCCGTCGGCCGGACTGAGGGTCAGCCGTTCGCCTTTCAGATCATCATCAACAATCAGCCCGAAACGGTTCGCCAGATCGAAGAGATGGTGATCTCGACCCGCAAGGATCAGCCGCTGCGCGTATGCGATGTGGCCGACGTCAAAGTCCTCCACAAGGACCGCGGGTTGTCGATCGGCTACGACCAGCGCGACGCAGTGGTCATTACCGTGTTTCGTCGGCTGGGCGGCAACACGGTCAACATCTCGCGCGAGTTGCATGCGCTCCTGGACCGCAACCAACTGACTTTACCAGCCGGGGCCGAGGACAAGCGCCCGCCGCGGAACATTCAGGCGGTTGTCGTCTACGATCAGTCGAATTTCGTTACAACTGCTGTTCATAACGTGCGCGACGCCATTGTGATTGGCGGCTTGTTCAGTATTTTGATCCTCCTTGCCTTTCTCCGCAGTTGGCGGGCGATGCTCATCTCGGCTTTGGCGATTCCCACCACGCTGGCGATCACATTTTTGTTCCTTCACTGGAGCGGCGAAACGCTCAACCTGATGTCTCTGGGCGGTCTGGCGGTCGCCATCGGCCTGATTATCGATGACACGGTCGTGGTCGTCGAGAATATTGCGCGACACCTCTCGCCAAACCGATCCGGGACCAAACCGGCACCGGTCGCAATTGAACCTGCCGCTGCGGCCGTTGGAGCAGCCAACAGTGCTTCCACCATCCCAGTTCCAACGGCCGTAGCGGAAGGCGAGAGCGATCCGATCGACAAGGCTTCCGGCGAAATCACCGGAGCAGTGCTTGGCTCGACACTGACAACAGTTCTTGTCTTTTTACCGCTGGCGTTCATCGTCGGCGTTTACGGTCAGTTTTTCGCGGCCCTCAGTTGGTCGCTGTCAATTGCAGTTCTTGTTTCGATGGTTATTAGCCTGACGCTTGTGCCTGTGGTCGCGGCCAAATTCCTAGGTGGTCGGCCGATGTCTGCCCCCGGGCGATTCTATCGCTTATTTGAGCGAATTTACGAGTGGGGGCTGATCGTCGCCTTGCGTTTCCCCTGGGCCGCACTCGCCTTGTCGTTCCTGGCGGTGGCTGGTGGCGCACTTCTGGTGATGGGAATACCAGACCTCTCTGCGCAGCGAGAAGCGGGGAAACCGCCGCCCCCACCTCTTGTGAAGGGGCTGGAGACCGGCTTGATGCCGGCAATGGATGAGGGTGCTTGCGTTGTCGATTATCGGGCACCTTCCGGTACACCGCTCCAGCAGACGGAGCAAATGGCGCGCGACATCGAGAAAATCCTCACGAAGAACCCCGATGTCGAGGCATTCGTTCGGCGAACGGGGGCCGAAAATGGTCTATTCGCCACGCAGACTTCACGAGGGGACATCCAGGTCGTTCTGCGTCCGGCCGATGATGATCCGATCAGTCTTATCTCCAAACGGGTGCGGCCGCCTCTGGAAGAGTTGGAGAAGGAACTGAAGGCACGAGGCCAGACGTTGGAAGATCGAGCGACGCGGGAGGAGGTTCGCCGCAAGTATCGGCGTCGGCCCTTGACGAAGGTTATGGAGGAGATCGAGGACCAGATCAAAGACCAATACGCGGAACACCAGCTCAAGGTTGAATTGATCCAAATCATGGCGGACGAGTTGAGTGACCTGTCCGGGGCGAACAAGCCAGTCGAGATCAAACTGTTCGGCCCCGAACAAAAAGTGTTGCGAAGTCTGGCCGAACAGGTCGGCGAAATCCTGGAGAAGAAGGGCAAGGGCCGCGGCATCAAGGAGGTGAACACCAACGTGTTCGCGGGCAACCCCGATCTGATTGTTCAGTTGGACCAGGCGAAAGCGGAACGCCGCGGATTGAAGCCCGATGCAGTGGCACGACAGTTGAAAGCAATGTTTCTTGGCCAGATTGCTGCCCGGGCACCGGAATCATCCGCGCGGATCACAGATGTCCGTGTTCGTTACCCCGATTCCATTCGCTTCGGCTCCGATCGCCTCGGGCCTGGTCGTTTTGATGCCGATTTCGTCCGGCGGCAGTGGATCATTCTCCCGCCGACTGCATCCGCGCTCGGTGGCGAACCGCAGGGGCTGACAGGCCCGGCCCGGGCCGTGCCGTTGTCGGAGATTGCAACGGTTACCCCGGTTCGGTCCCCTGACCAGCTCTACCGCGAGCGCCAGCAGCCGGCAATTTTTGTCACCGCCGAGTTGAATGAAGATGAAGCCGGTCTTGGCTCCGTCGTCTCCGACATCCGCACCTGGATGTCCGACGTGCGATTACCGGCTGGCTACCGCTGGGAACTCGGCGGCCATTATCTGCGACAACAAGAAGCGTTCAACAGCTTGCTGATCGTCATGGTGGTGGCCTCCCTCCTCGTCTTCATCATGCTCGCTTTCCAGTTCCGTTCGGTAACCTTGCCGATTCTCATCTTCCTCACTCAGCCATTGTCGCTGGTCAGCGGTCTGTTGGCACTCTGGCTGACGAACACGCCTTTGAACGTCTCCAGCTACATGGGTGCTATCCTGCTGATTGGATTGGACATGAAGAACGGCATCCTTCTGGTCGAGTACATTCAGCAACTTCGTTCGGAAGGCATGGATCTGCGGCCGGCACTGATCGAGGCCGGGCGCACTCGCTTTCGGCCAATTCTGATGACGAGTCTCGCGGCCATTCTGGGGTTAGCTCCTCTGGCCTTGGGAATCGGCCCGGGCTCGCAGATGCAACAACCGCTTGCGATCATGGTCATCGGCGGTTTGACCGCCAATATGCTGTTCACGCGAATGATGATCCCGGTTGGCTATCTCGTTTTGGAAAGAAGCAGGCGCAAGAAAAATACTGTCGCGGTAGAGGTGAAGGCGCCCCCATCGCCTCCCACGCCGCCATCGCGTGAGCCGGAACCTCTGGTATTGATTCCCCCCCTACTCTCGCTTCCAGAGCCGCCAACGCCAAAGATAACAACGCCGTCGCCTCCCCCCATGCCGCCATCGCGAGAGCTGGAACCTGTGGTATTGAAGTCCCCCACGCTCCCGCCTCCAGAACAGCCAAATTCAAAGCCATCAGCCGCGACAGCATCGTCTCTGGAGCCGACTTCTTCAGCACCGTCCGTCCCCCACTCGCCCTCGCACCCTGTTACCGAATGAGGATGCTATGACCACACGCCGTTTCTGCACACTCGGAGTCGTCCTGACTTGCTTGTTGCTTGCGAGCCGATCGCAAGCTGCCGACCCCTCCCTGGAACTGATCCAAACGATCGTGCTCAAGGGCAAAGCAGGCAAGCTGGACCATCTGGCCCTTGATGCCAAGCGCGAGCGATTATTTCTGGCAAATACTGCAAATGGCACGCTGGACGTGGTGGATTTGAAAGAGGGCAAGTTGCTGAAGCAGTTGAAGGGCCAGACGGGAATTCAGGGAATTGCATACGCCAGCGACCTGGACCGGGTTTTCGTTGGTTTGGGAGGTGGCGGTCTCTGCAATGTTTTCGAGGGCGATCAATATAAACCCTTGAAAACGATCAAATTCAGCGGCGATGCCGACAACACTCGTTACGATCCCGCCACCCATCTGACGTTTGTCGCGCACGATGAGAAGGCACTTGGTGTCATCGATGCCAAGACTTACTCCCAATCACCCGATTTGAAGCTCCCCGGCACGGCAGAAGGTTTCCAGATCGAAACCGGGCGACCGCGGCTCTACCTCACCATCCCCTCCCCTTCCCAGGTTCTCGTCATCGATACAGGGAAGAAGGAGATTGTGGCGACTTACCCGATGAAGTTAGCCAGCGGCGGCCATCCTCTGGCGATTGATGAAGGTAACAAGCGAATCTTCGTCGGCTGTCGCACCGAACCGATGGTCGTGGTGCTGGACAGCGAAACGGGCAAGGAAATAACGAGTGTGGCAATCTCCAAAGACATCGACGATCTGCATTACGATGCGAAGCGGAAAAAGCTCTACGCTTCGTGCGGCGAAGGGTTCCTTACGGTGATTAGTCAGGTAAGTCCCGACAAATATGAGTTGGAGGAGAAAATCGCAACGGTCAGTCAGGCTAAGACATCGCTGTTCGCTGCGGAAGCGAAGCGATTGTACCTCGCGGTACCCCGGCAGCCGAATCAGGAAGGCCCCGAGATTCGCGTGTACAAAGTCAAGGACTGATGGCAGGCTCCCCAGAGCAATGCACTGGATCGAAGAAGCTATACTTCGAGCGGGGTGGAATGAGACGTTTGTTTTTGGTTTTCAGCATGAAGGTTGGGATACAGCGCCAACGCCTGTATCCCAACCTTCAGGAAAACGATCCGCTGCTTTCCCTCACTTCTCAACGACGTTTATCTTTATCGGCTCGCTCTTAAGCTCGCTGAGCTTGCCGCCCTTCTCATCCAGAAGGATGAATTTCGCGGTCAACATGTATTCGCCAGGACCGGTCCAGTAGATCAGCCGCGCTGTTCCCCGTCTCCCATCTGAAAGAGCTGTCACTGGAATCTCATAGCTCTTCCCAGGTTCGATGGTCTCCGCCTTCGGTTGGCGAATAAAGTTCGGCATGGCTGCAGTATTCCTCAAGGTCACCACTCCGCTCCCGTCAGTCAAATCGAGCGTGTGGATATTTGCTGTACCACCTACATAGACGGTGACGTTCTCCTTGGAAGTGTTCTCCAATTGGAGAACCAGATCGACCGGCAACGCCTTCGGTGGGCTGATGCGTTCGCCGTTTTCCTGCGCCTTCACCAAGGCTTCGAGATCGGCCTTGTATTCCTTCCCGGTCTTGCCTGATCCATCGAACACATACTTGTCTTTCTTGGACACCACCTTGAGAACCACGGGACCAGTTGGTGGATTCTTTGCGTCATCGGCGGATGCCGCGCTAACACACGCAAATGCGATAGCTCCGATTGCTAGGGAGAAATATGTCATCGCAAGCCCTCCTCAGTACGCGGTGAATACTCTTCTTCCGTTTTGCACTGGAGAATTAGAAAAGCTCTTCCCGTCCGGGTGCAGTGTTATGCCGCAACCCCCAGCGAACATCGTCCCGCTTTGGAAAATCGCTGCGGAAATGCGTACCGCGCGATTCATCTCTTTGCATCGCGGCATCGATCATCAACCGGGCGATGATGAGTAGGTTCTGCAATTCCCATCCCGCCCTGTTATCGAATTCGCAGTTCAAGACATAGCGACACCAGAAACCCACATCCTGCTGCGCTTCGGTGAGTCGGGATCGCTCCCGGACGATCCCCATCTTCCGTACCATGAGGGCACGGAGAGCGGCGGTCAGATCCGCGATATCGAGACGATCGGCGGTATCCTGCGGTGGGATGACATTGAGCAATGGCAATGCGGTCAGATGGCTTGGGGATTTACTCGCTGCCTCGGTTGCACATCGCCCACAGCGAGTACCGTAAACGAGCCCTTCAATAAGGCTGTTCGATGCGAGCCGGTTGGCACCATGCAAGCCACTGGAGGTGGCTTCTCCGCATGCCCAGAGGCCGGGCAACGTAGTACGCCCATGTTCATCGACGGTAACGCCACCGATCATGTAGTGTGCGCCTGGTCGAACGGGGATACGATCCTTGGTGATATCGAGCCCAAACCCTTTGCACACGCGGTTAATGCCCGGGAAACGGTGAAGCACCATCGCCGGGTCGAGATGCGAAAGATCGAGATAGACATTCGGGTGTTGCGTTCGCTCCATTGTGCGAAAGATGGCACGGGCAACCACATCGCGGGGTGCCAGTTCTGCCCGCGGGTCGGCAGCAGGCATGAACCGCTCACCGTTGATGTCCCGAAGATAAGCGCCTTCGCCGCGTACTGCTTCACTCACCAGATAACGGGCCGACCCCGCAACGTAAAGAACGGTCGGGTGGAACTGCATGAATTCCATGTCGCGTAGTTCGGCCCCCGCGCGATACGCCGCTGCCATCCCATCCCCCGTGGCAACTGGCGGGTTGGTGGTTTCGCGGTAAACCATGCCGCATCCACCGGACGCTAGGATGACCTGCTTGGCCCAAATCAGGAACTTTCCCATCCCGTTTCGGGAAACGATGGCACCAATGCATTGCCCAGCATCGGTGAGCAAATCGACGATGAAAGTATCGTCCCAGAGGGTGATGTTCGGGCTGGTTCTGGCTGTGGCAATAACCGCCCGCATCACCTCGAAGCCGGTCGAGTCTCCAAGTGCATGAACGATCCGTCGATGACTGTGGCCACCTTCGCGCGTCAGCGCAAGCGAACCGTTCTCGAGATCGAACTGCGTACCCCAGGCAATGAGCTTTTCGATCTCGGCAGGTGCCTCGTGAACGACCAACTCCACCACATCCCGGTGACAAAGCCCATCTCCGGCAACGAGCGTATCCTCGACGTGGTTCTCGAATGTGTCTTCCGGTGCGAGAACTCCTGCCAGGCCACCCTGGGCGTAGGAACTGTTGCTTTCGGTGATCCGATCCTTGGTCGCGACCAGAACTGAGAGCTTCGGGTCCACCTCCAGCGCGGCCCGGAGACCTGCTATCCCGGCACCGATCACGAGAACGTCCGTGAACCGATGGAATGTGTTCTGCGCATCGAACGACACGAGGTAGCGATTGATCGGCATGATGAGATGTTTAGCCCACGGGGAGGA
>DASZJS010000837.1:0-3843 GCA_035947935.1 Gemmata sp.
GCATCATGCCGCACAAGAAGAACCCGGATGTGCTTGAGTTAACCCGGGGCAAAACAGGCCGCGTGATTGGTGCCTTGCAACAACTGCTCGTGCTGGTGAAGGGTCTGCCGATGGCCTACAACCGCGATCTTCAGGAAGATAAACTGGCTGTCTTCGATGCGTTCGACACAGTTGCCGCCTGCCTGGGCGTGGCGGCACCGCTGGTTGAGCAGACTCGCCTTCGGCGCGAAGTGATCGCCGCGAGGTTGGATGCGGGTTTTTTGGATGCAACCACCTTGATGGAAGGTCTGATTGCTCGCGGAGTGCCGATGCGATCGGCGCACGAGGCAGTCGGAAAACTGGTACGCGAGTGCGAGCAAGGAAAATGTCGGCTCTCCGACTTGCCCGATGGGCAATTCGAGGCAATCGTGCCCGGGCAGGGGGCAGCCTTGCGAGCGACTCTAGGCGTTGCAAACGCAATCGCGGCGTTCCGAAGCTACGGTTCCACCGCGCCGGCCGAGGTGGCGAAGCAACTGTCGGAATGGAAAACGCGATTGGGACTGTGATTTTCAGCAAAACAATTTGTACGAGAGGATATTCCCCGTGCTGAATTCTGCTGTTGGTCGAGTACGTCTTGCCGGGCTAATTGAAGCCGTGTCGTTCCTGGTTCTATTGTTCGTGGCGATGCCGCTCAAGCATCTGGGTGACAAACCCGAAGCCGTGCGATACGTCGGTTGGGTCCACGGCGTGTTGTTTATGATCTATGCCGCGGTCACATTCATTGCCTGGGGTGGTGGACACCTCACGTCACGTATGGTGAAGATGGCAGCGATCGCATCGATCCTTCCCTTCGGGCCGTTTGTAATCGATAAGCGGTTGAAATCCGTCGAGAGAGCTGAGCAACCCGAGACGACTTGATAAGTTGCGAAGCCAGCGGGAGTGGTTATCATAAACAGGACGTTGCCCTGGGCTATGTTGTCCCAGCCCTTCAGGCTGAAAACCAGGGCGGCTCATTCCACTTGCGCTGATTATTTTCATTCAGGGACTCTGACCGATGGATCACTTTGAATATCGCGATCGCACGCTGTTTTGTGAGGATGTGCCGGTCGCGGAACTGGCCGAAAAGTATGGCACGCCGCTGTATATTTACAGCCAGGCGACCTTGCTCCATCACCTCAAACAGATTCAGACCGCGTTTGCCGAAGCGAACCCAATCATCTGCTATTCCGTAAAAGCGAATGGGAACCTGAGTCTCTGCCGATTGATGAGCAAACATGGGGCTGGGTTCGATGTCACATCCGGCGGCGAATACTATCGCGCCCTCAAGGCTGGCCCCCCCGGAGTGAAGATCGTCTTTGCCAGCGTTGGGAAAACTGATCCGGAGATCCGTTACGCTCTTGAAAAGGGCGTTTTCCTGTTCGATGTCGAGAGCGAGCAGGAATTGCTGACCATCGGTGAGATTGCGAAATCGATGGGCAGAAAGGCCAGCGTTGCCCTGCGAGTGAACCCGGACTTACCGCCCAAGACGCACGTGAAAACCGATACTTCGGTGAAGGGCGTCAAGTTCGGTCTGGATATCGAAACCATTGTGGATGTGGCGAAGTCGGTGGTCGGTCATCCTGGTCTTGAGATCGTTGGGTTGCACATGCACCTGGGATCGCCAATCCTCAAAGCCGAACCCTATCGAGAGGGAGCAGCAAAGGCAGTCACTCTCATCAAGGCATTCCGCGCCCAAGGCCACGACATCAAATACCTGAACATGGGCGGCGGATTCGGAATCAATTATCGTAAACAGGAGGCGTTGCCTGCATCCGCTTTCGCGGAAGTGATTCTTCCCGCGGTAAAAGAAACCGGCTGCCAACTCGTTCTCGAACCGGGCCGCTTCATTGTTGGAAACGCCGCGATTATCGCCAGCAGGGTGGTGTTTACCAAATCAACGGGTGGTAAGCATTACATCATCCAAGACGCGGCGATGACCGACCTGATCCGACCGACGCTTTACGGTTCGATTCATCGGATTTGGCCGGTTGCGCTGGCTGCGGGGCTTCCGGATCGACCGGAAGTGGACATGACGATCGACCCAGACAAGGGAAATCCGTTTATTCTAATGGAAAACACATTTCGTCAGGACGTTGTCGGGCCAGTGTGCGAATCTGGTGATTATTTGGCCAAGGATCGACCTTTGCCGACCATGAAACGCGGCGATCTCATGGCCGTGTTTTCTGCTGGTGCCTATGGGATGGCGATGGCCTCGAACTATAACAGTCGGCTTCGCGCTGCCGAAGTTCTCGTTACAGGCCGCACACATCGTCTGATCCGCCGCCGCGAGACCTTCAACGATCTCGTCGCGTGTGAAGAAGATTGCTTAACTTGAACGGCCATTGCACAATTTTAGTTAGAGTCACGGACCACTTGAGGATTCATCGGTGAGAACCATCTCGTTGCTTGCCCTTGCCCTCTGTGTGTGTGGGTTCGTCGGGCCTGCTTTTTGCCAGGAAGCCGCCAAAGGGCCGCAACAAAAGCCAATGGTTTTGTATGCCACCTTCCGCGACCTCATGTCTGAGGGCAGGTTCGACATCGCAGCTAACTTCCTGCAAGCGTTTCTCGACTCGAATCCGACTGAGGCCGAACTGCTGGAACTCGAGAAGAAGCATGGAACCACCGTATTCCTCAGCCTTCGCAATATCCCCCGGTGGTCGGATAACGAAGCTGTCGACAAGAAAGCTCGCGCGAATGTCGAGGAAGTGATCAAGCGGGCCAAGGCTGCCAGTGCGAAGCTCCTCTACGATCCGGCCCGGGTCGCCAAGTATATCCGGAACCTGGGCGCAACCTATGAGGAGCGGGTCTATGCCGAGTTGGAATTGAAGCGGACGGGCGATTATGCAATTCCGTATATGGTGGATGAACTCCGGACCACTCACGATAAGGCAATCTCCTCGGGACTCATCGAATCGATCTCGCTTCTGGAAGGCACCACGATATCCGGCTGGGTTGCGGCCCTGGATGGGCTTTCCCCGGATCAGCAATATGGCGTGGTATCCTCAATCGTTTCCCGCCCGGATGTACTAAACCTCCAGACATTCGCTCAGTCCGATCTGACGCCATACCTCTGGCGATGGATGGCCCAACCACCGGACCAGAACCCTGCTCTTCGAGCAATTGCTGAAAAGTTGTTGAACAAGTTGCACCCCGGGGCCAAGGTGGACTCCAAATTACCCGAGGTGGAACTGACATCCATCGCCCGCTCGTTCTACGACAGCACGGCCCGCTATGCAGGTGGCAGAACCAATCCCGATGGGTCCACGAGGACCGTGCCTCTCTGGGTTTGGGATGCGAAGAGCATGAAGCTGGTCAGATATGAAGAAGTGCCCATCGGGCAGGCGGAGGAATACTATGGTCTCCGGTATGCCCGGTGGGTTCTGGAACTGAAACCGAGTTACGAGCCAGCGCAGGGGCTATTGATCTCACTGGCTGCCGAACGGGCTATTGAACGTGCACATTTTGGGAATCTGGCGAAGACCGAACCGGCTGTGTTCCGATTGCTTTCCGACGCCCCATCCACTGTTCTCGCTGACCAACTCAACCGCGGGTTGAACCAAAAGAAAACGAGTTTGGTTCTGGCGATGATTCAGGTTTTGGGCGACCGAGCAGATCGCGATGCAGCCACTTCTCCCTCCGGTACCGCGGACAAGCCTTCCTTGCTCGTCAAGGCGCTGAGTTACCCCGACCCGCAAGTTCAGTTCGCTGCCGCAAACGCCTTGCTGCGGTCGCCGGTTCCGGTTTCTTCCGCAGCCCGACCGCTGATCGTGGATATTCTCCGCAGGGCTGCTGGGGCTGACTCCGGCACCCCCGACAACGCGATGG
>DASZJS010000838.1:0-2752 GCA_035947935.1 Gemmata sp.
GCTTCTATGAGACGCCGTTTACACTCACTCTCAACATGAAGTTTTCCGGGGAAGAGGTGCGATTGAGTTCCGAATCGAATGTCGGGTTCGGATCGACCAAGCAATCGCCGCTGGTGGGATCGCTGTCATCGAAATAGGCCGGTCTCAACCCTCTCCCGCGGTCTGCCATGTGGGTGTAGTCATCACGCTCGCGGAGCGTGATGACCGCACTCCCTAGTGGTGAAGTCTCAGTTACTTGTTTCTGAACAGTTCACTCAAAACAATCTCATGCACCAGCGTTCGGAATCCGTAATCCTTTTCGCGTATCTTCCGGACAATCGCATCGATTTCTGGTCGGTCAGTGGAAGCAGGGGCTGCGCCCGTGGCGAAAGCAATTAGCCGTTCCGTCAGGGAACGGGCAATCTGATCCTTATCGCGTAGCAGCAGTTCCTTGAGTTCATCGATGTTGCGGAACTTCTGGCCATCGGGCAGAACGTCAGAGGGGTCAATCTTTGGGCCTTTGAGATAGTGCATCCGGCGACCGTCAATCATAACGGGTTCCCCAAGACCCGTGGTGCGGTAATTCTCCCGCCAGCCGCCAATCACATCAAAACTTTCCAGGGCAAAGCCCGCCGGGTCAATCTTCGCGTGGCAGTTGGCGCAGCTGGCAATCTGACGATGCTTGGCGAGCTGTTGGCGAATCGTCGTAGCTCCGCGAGTGTCCGGCTCAATCGCTGGCACATCAGCAGGTGGCCGGGGCGGCGGCGTGCCGAGGATTCTGTCCATGACCCAGGCACCACGGACAACCGGCGAAGTGTTCGTGCCGTTGGCAGTCACTTTCAGCACGCTTGCCATTGTGAGAACGCCGCCACGGTGACTGTTCTTCGGGAGGGTCGCCTTGCGGAACTCCCAGCCATCCACACCGGGAATGCCATAATGCTTCGCCAGTGGCCCGTTGAGCATCGTGAAGTCCGATGCGACAAAGTTCATCAGGCTCAGGTTGTTTTTGAGAACCTCTTCAAAGAATAACTCCGTCTCCCGGACCATCGACACTCTCAGCATGTGGTCGAACTCCGGGTAAAGGAGAACACTGGGCTCTGTGAAGTCGATGTCGCGAAGACCGAGCCATTGGCCGACGAAGTTCTGCGTAAAGGTCGCCGATTTCGGACTCTTCAGCATTCGCTCAACTTGCCCGCGCAGCACCTCGGGCTGTCCCAGTTGTTTGCGCCCGGCTAACGCAAGCAGTTCCTCATCGGGCATGGTGCTCCACAGGAAGTACGACAGCCGATTGGCGAGTGCGAAGTCATCGAGCTTGCCCGGCTCTTCCCGCAGGAACAAGAACTGTGGCGATACCATCACTGCCTTGAGCCCAACCCGGACGGCCTGCTCGAACGAATGTTTCTCGGCCAGTTTGGCCTTCACAAGAGCGAGGAAGGGTTTGATATCGGCATCAGTCACGGGTCGGCGAAAGGCACGTTTGGCAAAATCGCGGATAATCCGTTCGGCATCGAGTTCGGGATTCTTGGAGACAACCTCCACCCGGTCCGGCCTGTTGTAGGTTGGTGCTTTGCCTTGTGAGAGATTGCCGAAGATTCGGGTGTGACTTGCGGGTGGCCAGACATCGTGGAGCGGTCCTTCCACCTCCACCCACTGAATCGCCAGACCTGGCCCTTCGTACTTCTCCGCTCCCAATTTGGTAACGGTTTGGGCACCTGCCAGACCGTAGGGATGAATTCGGATGGTACTTCGAGCCTCCAGATGATCGCTGAACTCGATGATGGCGGGCTTCTCGGCGGGGGCATCGAAGTATCCGACGAAATGGTTCTTGGTCGCCATGAGCAGGGGGCCAGCATCAACGCGGTACGAAACGGGCTTGCCGGAACTCTGGATGGCGGAGGCGGAAATTCGGAAACGATATTTGCCCCGATCGGGTGGGTAGAATGGCGTCAGACCCACAGCGTTCCAGGCGGAAGAACTGAAACACACCACAGTGTCGTCTGTAAGAGGGCGATAAACGCTCTCCTGAGTGTATTTGACCTGATGCGATTCCTTGATGCTGTATCGTTTCTTGACCAGCGGAGGCTGCGGGCCATTCGCGATGGCCAGGTTGAGAGCCGTGTCTGCCGCCTCCAGATAGCGTTCCAGGAGAAACGTGGAAACGTGCTGTGCATCGCTCGCGTTGTCGAATCCGTTTCCCGAGGAATCGAGCGGGAGCATCTCTTCCAAATCGACATCAATTCCCAGCAGGTCACAGATGGTGTTTTGGTACTCGAGGCGGTTTAATCGACGAATTGGAACGCGGCCCTGAGCAGTTCGTCGGGCAAGCTCGGCGGCATCTGCCTCAGCGGCAATCCAGTCGGTCAGGGTCTTGGCGTCCTTTTCGGGCAATCGGGGTTTCGTCTTCGGGGGCATCGTTCCAGACTTGACCCGATCCATCACCGCGAACCACCGTTCCCGGCTTATCTTGTCGGCGAATTCCGAAGAAAGCTTGTCGAGGTTGAAGTCGCCCTTTGGCTTCTCACCCGCGTGACACTCCAGACAGTGTTTGGCGAGGAGGGGACGCACTTGCTCATCGAATCGTTTGGCATTGGGACGTGGTTCATCGCCTCCACGTCCCTCAGCGTTCGCCACCAACACCAGAGTAACCGTTAGGATCAGTTGCACGGGGTTCATTGACGTGTCGGTTTGTGGTGGGGTGATGGAGGAGGGATGAAGCACCTGCAATAATCACAGATGGATTTTGGAACGGGCCATGTATATGGATTGTCTTGTC
>DASZJS010000839.1:0-9525 GCA_035947935.1 Gemmata sp.
CCGCTCCACCCATCTGGACAAGGCTTGTCCGCTATTACGAAAAGGATTTCAACATCCCGCGCGGCATCGGAACCTTGAAGGCCGTGTTTGATACGGCCTGCCTGTTCCTCACCTCCGCGCTGCTTGCCGGATTCTTTACGGCGGCACTCACTCTTAACACCTTCAGGTGAACAAATGTCTAAGCAAACGAAGGATTTTTTCGAGCAACTCAAGGCCGGACAGGAACCGAGCCTGGTCGAGTCGATCAAGGAGGCCGCGGCGCCCTTGAAGGAAATCGGGGGACAGCTCTGGGACGGCATGAAGCCCATGTTCGATCATGGACGATCCGAATTGTCGGCAGCCCTTTTTAACAACAGCCCATTTGTGCTCTACATGAAGTCGCCAGAAGGAGTCGAGCAAAGCCAGGAGCAGGGCAGGGACGAGCCACAGCAGCAACAGGAGCAAGGCGGCAGGGAGTTGTGAAGGCCGGGGTACTGGTGACCCGTGCCCCGGGCATGGACGCCCTTTTTTGATCGGAACATTCGGGGTCGATCCGGTGCGAGGACGCCCCCTTACTTAGGGCAGAACATCGACAGGGCTGCCCGCCTTCATGAGGACGAAGACCCGTGACAAGTTCATTGGCTAAAAAACTGCGGCGAACGCTCCTTGGCCTGGGAGTGATCGCCACTCTCGCCGGAATCGGTTTCCTCTACTTTCGCTATTTCACGCCCGAAAAGCGGATAGTGCGGCACCATCTCTCCGAGACCGACGCAAAATCCGAGGCTTCGATCAGAGCGCGGCTCAAGCCTCTGGCCGAGCTGTTCGCCAAGGGGCGCAAAGGGGCGAAGGGTTTCGCCCAGGACGCGCTCTCGCTGGACAGCAAATGGCAGTTGGTCAAAGGGACGGTGTGCCAGGACGAATCCCACCGAAAATTCCTGGCTGAAGCCTTCGCCCGCCATGTCTTCAGTTCCGACGAGCTGAAGGGGGCGATGGAAAGCGCGGTCAGGGCATACCTGGACGATGTCGAAGGCTACGAGAGCGAGATGCTGGTGAAGCTTCGCGCCGACCTCGCCGATCCGGCACGCACGGGCGAACTGCTGCCCGCGCACTTGCAGCGTGATGAGGAATTCCGCCGGGAATACCAGAAGCTGTCCGGCCGCCTGGTGAACGAATTACGCCTGGACCTGGGTGTATCCGTGGGTCGCGAAGTGGGAGTCATGGTCGCATCGACCGCGGCCGCCCAGATTGCCATGCAGGCTGCAAGAGCGGCAGCGACCGAACTGGGTATAAGTGCCGGCTTGCTTGGAACGGGGACTGCCTCTTCCATCGCCACCCTCGGCGTGGGCACGATCCTCATGTTCATCATCGACTACATCGTGGGCGAGGTGTTCAAGGCGGTGGGCTACGACCCGGAGGCAAAGATCGAGACGCTGGTCTGCGAGTCGATCAACAAGATGGAAGCGGCGCTAACTAGCGATTCCGGCGTGTTCTGGATGAACAAGAAAGGATCGCTGCGCGAGCGGATGGAACAGTTGCATGAATCGCGTTCCACCCTGCGTCGTGCAACCATTACCCGGCTTCTCAAAGATGGAGGGCTGAAATGAAGACGATGTTCTTAGCAGCAGCGGTGCTGGTGGCATCTCTGCTGTCTGCTTCCACAGCGCAAGCCCAGATGCGGGCGAAATTGGCGCGGGAGGCTGCCGAGATGATGTTCGAGCGATTTGGAGCCAAGGCAGGCCGCAGCATTCCGGAACTGACCGCGCGCATCGAAAGCATGGCCGCGCGGTATGGCGACGGAGCTATTGGGGCGATCAGGAAAGGAGGCCCGTCGGCGGTTGGTCTCGTCGAGGCGGCCGGGGCCGACGGCGCCAAGGCGATTCGGGTGCTGGCCGCGCATGGCGAGCAGGGCGCGACGCGGGTGCTGTCCCGGCCGACTGCCATGACCCAATACCTGCAATACGGCGACGAAGCAGCCACTGTTCTGGTGCGGCATCCTGGTGTGGCCGAACAACTGGTGGAACGGGGCGGGGCGCAGGCGGTCAAGGCTTTGAGCACCGTCGGCCCGCAGAGTGGACGAAGGGTGGCCATGCTCATGGAAGGTGAACTTGCCAATGCGGCTCATCATCCGGCTCTGCTGGAAGTGATTGCCAAGCACGGAGAGACTGCCGTCAACTTCCTTTGGCAGAACAAGGCAACGCTCGCGGGCGGGGCCGCCCTGGCCGCGTTCCTCGCCAACCCGGAACCGTTCCTGAGCGGCACCCGCGACATCGCGTCGGTGGCGGGGGAATCGGTGGTCAAGCCGGTCGTGAGCGGAGTATTCACCGTGGTGGAGATCGCGCTTGGCGTACTCGGCGTTCTGTTGCTTGCCGCTATCGGCCTGATGTACAAGCACGGGCCGCCCAAGGCGGAACATATCTGTGGCTTGCTCAAGCTTTTTAAGAAGTGAAGCCGCAACCGGCGGGGACTTCCCACCCGCCATTTTTTGACGGGATGCTTCGCCGGCAGTAACCGGGAAAAGGTGCGACCAATGATCCTGAACGAAACGCACGCTGAGGACGTGGCGGCAGCCTCGGCGGCTTATGCCTGGAACCTGGTTGAGGACATAGCCAGGCTGCCGCCGCCGGAAGGATTCAAGCGGCTCTACGACCTGTTCCACACCGCTCTGCTCGCCTATGCGGAGTGCCAGAACGGGTGGGGACGGGGGCCGCCGCCGAGCGATAGCTGAGCATTGCCGCTCATGTGGTGGCACGGACGAGATGACCTAGCCGTGATGAATGTCGCTGTTAGGGAAGCGAATGATGGGCGGGCGGGGGGATTTCAAAACCCGCCTGTGTATGGAGGATGTGATGCGAAAGATCGACCTCCTGTTAGCAGACATTTTCGACGGCTTGACTTCAAAGCTCGAAGCGTTCGCTCATCAGTTCGGGCAAACGGCTACGACAGCGGATCAGCGAAAACTTGCCGGCGAGTTCCAGGCTTTCGTGGGAGAGATCATTCAGGAAATCGCCCCTCCCGGCGAAAGGATGGACGCCCATCTCGCTCCCGCCACGGAAATGGAATCCCTCCTGCGGCTGCATGGCCATGAAACCTTGTCCGGCCTGTTCGAGGAAATGCGGTCGGATGAAGCGGCAGGCAAGCGTGAGGATGCCCATTGGTATGGCAAGGAAGCGTTCAAGAAGATCCTGGATGGTAAGAGCGAGACTCCGCCATCTGCGATTGCGAAAGACCAGGGAATCGAGAGGTAGGGTGCTGATATGACAATCGAACAAAGACTTGAAAAGATCGAATCCTTGCTCACCCTCCTCGTCGGGCGGCAGACCAAGGACTGGTACTCAATCGAGGAATTCGCCAGGATTGTCGGGCGTTCCGAGTTCACCTGCCGTCATTGGTGCAGAAGTTTTCGGATCAAGGCGGAGAAGAAAGGCAGCGGGCGAGGTGCCCATGCTTCGTGGGCAATATCCCATGCCGAGTTGCAGCGTTACCAGCGCGAGGGACTGTTGCCCTTCAAACATGCTCCGCCCGGCATTGGGCGGTCGCGGTGAAGGTTCAGGACGGACCCTCCCGCATGGACGGTCGAAGCTGTTCGGAACGGAAAACCAGCTCAACGCTTCCGACATTCGACCGGGCCGATGCCAGCATCACGACGACAGTCCATACCTTTAGATTCCCGATGTGGAGAATGAATCATGCGATGCTCATACTGTGGAATGAACGACGACGCCCAGGTTCGCAGCGGATATTGTCTGCACTGCGAACAGGACAGCAATAGTACGCACGGGCAGCCCGTTCCCGCTGGCTTGCTTCAACCCTCGCCAATAAAGGAGGAAGAAGCGCAGAAGCCTCCACTTGGGGAGGACGGCGTCCAGGGTGATTGGTTGCCAGGACAGCCGCACCAGCGTGGCCACTCTTCGGGCATGACCTTCTGGCTAATAGCCATTGTGCTGGTGATCGTCGTCGTCTGGTGCCTACGCCAGAAGGCGATCCTCGACCATATGAATGATCCGAAAGCGGCGGTCAAGGAGTTGGCCTTGCTCCAGGGGAGTTGGGTTGCGCTATCGCAAGTCAGGTTCGGTGAAAATGTGTCCAAAGACAGAATGAACCAACTTGAGTTCGAGTTCGTGAAGGATCAGTTGCGGATGAAGACCCGGTCAGGCGAGTTTTGTGCGGACCAGGTAAAGTTGGACCTGTCTACGAGTCGGAAGAAGATCGACCTGGTCTCGGCAAGCGGGCTCGGAACCAGACAGGGTATCTTCGAGCTTCGTGGGGACCGGTTGACGATTTGCTACAGCCTCAGAGTGGATGGAGATCGACCCGCCAGGTTTGAGTCGGGAGAAGACACGCTTCACCTCCTGATTGTCTTCCAGAGAAAGTAGTCCCGGGTTGATCCGCCTTGGAGTTGTGTCGTCCATCCGCGACTGAAAAGTCGCGGAGAGCTGAGGCTTAACATGGCTACGAATAAACTCACCCGGTTGGCCAGTGACCTGCTTCCCTCTTCGGTTGCCGAACGAATTTCATCCCGGGCAGCGAAGCAGCTAACCGCCGATGAACGTCAACGGTTGATAATCTTCTTCAACTGTCTGTCACCCGATGCCGCTGAGTGCTTTCTCAAGCTCATCGACGAGGCCGGGGCTTGCGTTTGTATTCCTTCATGTAAGGGATCTTCCGCAATCGAATCCTCTCCCGCGAGGTTGGACGGTCTGGCTCGAACGACGTGTGCCACTGATCTTCCTGGCACATCTTCTGTAGCACCAGGGCGACAACCTCCCGGGTCTTCGGGTTTTCGAGCGACACCTTCCCAGGTATCCCGTCAACCATAGTTGACCACGAAAGATGTTCGGGTGTCTTTTCCTTGATGTTCGTGAGTTCCCCTCGATGCCGGATGAACACGGTCCTTACCTCGACAGACCCGATAAAGTGAAACTGCACGCAGGCGATCTGCCGCCGCCCATCGCGGACAAAAAGGCACACCATCTTTTCGACCACCCGCCGAATCGCACTCTGCAACTTCAACCTTGCGGCTTCACGATCCTCGCTGGATGCGAGAGCGGAAATCAGCGTGTGGCACGTTCCCCACCCTTCCGACTGCGGGTTGCTTGCTCTCATTCGCGCGTCCGACAATTTCGTGCCGACGTCTTTTTTCCGATCTTGCAGTCTCTTTGCTGCGTTCACCAGAACATCCACGGACTCGCCGGCAACCAACCTGTCCTCGATCCTTTTGAGTTGCGTCTCGCATTCTTCCAACTGTGCCGACAGAGCCATCACCTCTTCCTCGGCCCGGTCATGGTGGGGCAGTATCTCCATCGGGTCGATTTCCGAGAGACACGACAACACACCTTGCTCAAAAGCGCTGACCGAAAAGCCGGACAGTTTCGCCTGTGACATCAGCGCCAGCGAGTTGACGTAGCGTGCCTGTCCATATCGCTTCCCCCGTCTGGCATCGGTCAGCCACCGGTATTCAAACCTGTCTCCGTCGAGAGCATGAAACATAAGACCCGCGAACAGGTTCACGTCGTGTTTACTGCGGCCGCCCGCGTGGTTGAGCCGTTGTTTCAAGCCTGCTTGCGCCCTCCAGTATAACTTTTCGTCAATGACAGCAGGGTAGAACCCGGTGATTGGCTCCCCTTCGGGCTTTTTTCCTTTCATAGGCTGGTACTCGCCGATGACTTGCCTGCCCGCGAGAATTCTGCCGATGTAGACGTTTGACCAGTGTGGTGCGTGTCCGAAAGGCTTGTGACGTTCGGCTATTAAACGCTTGGTGATATTGCCGATACCAAAGCCGTCGGCACACAACTGGAACATCAGTTGGACCGCCTTCACCCGATCGGGGATCACTTCATACTTATCGCCGACTTTCTTGAGCCAGTGCGGGCATTTCTTGCTGATCGCGATCTTGTTGGTGCGTGCCTTGTTGCGTTTGTTCTCCCATGCACCACCGATTCGTATCGACTTCATTTCCGATTCCGAATTGCCCCGTCTGAGTTCCATGATCGCCATCATTAGCTTGGGAGACAATTCCTTATCTCCCTTGCGGAACTCCGTCACCACTGGAGAAAGCTGAACAACAATGATTCCTTTCAGGATCAACCCAAGAAGCAGATGAAGTCCTTCTTCAACATCTTCGCGGGAGAGTCGGTCAAGATTTTCGATGAGCAGGTACGACCCTGGAGCAATGCTGCCCGAATCGACCAGCTTCAGGAACGAACCGAGAGCGTTCTTGTCCGAGCGGTGTTTGCCCCGAAACGCTGAGACCCCGTCATCCTTCATTCTCAGTTTGGTGTCGAGCGATAGCCCTTTGTCCTTGATGAAGTCATCTCGTGACTGTTCCTGCCTTCGGGCGGAGTCCCCCCTGCGTTGCGTCGGACTGCTGAAACGGATGTAGGAATAGGCCAGTTTTGGCGACAACTCGGACTCTTTTTTCGGGCTCATCTCGTTTGCCCTCGGGAGTACCAATCAAACTTCCACAAAAGAATTGTACCACCTGTCTTTACCTTCTGCAAATGTCATTACGAAGACCGACAAAAATGACAACTGGCAACCGATGGTAAACGGATCGGTGGGGTTGGCGATTATCACCACAAGCCATGCAAGGGCAAAGGCGTTCGCGGGGATTGTCCGCCGACGCAGGATGATTCCCCCACAGACAATGCACACCATAACCGCCGCTCGAACAGCCGAAGGCCTTGCCCCAGTGAGCAAGGTGTAGCCGATCATCACAGCCATGACGAGCCAGGCACCATGTCGCCGCCGCACATCGAAGATTCGGAACACCACCCAGACGAAACCCGCCAGGATCACGAGATGCTGGCCCGAGATAGCCAGCACATGGATGACTCCGGTTCGGACGTACACATCCCATTCATTGCGGTCGAGCGCATCATTATCGCCCAGCAACAGCGCGGCCGCGAGGCCAGACTCATCGGCCGGCAACGATGCCTGAAGCGATCGCGTCCCCCACCCACGCATCACCCCGAGCCATCCGAACAGCGATGTCCGCCACCCCTCTTCGAGGCGGGTCACCGGGTCGGATGACTTTTTAACCCGCAGTTCCGCGGTAATCCGATCATCGAGCAGATAAGCGCGGTAATCCCGCTCGCCGGGGTTACTTGGTGGAGCAGGCTTCCACAACCGACCGGAGATTTCCACGAGATCGCCACCGTGCAGGCCATCCAGCCGTCCTTCCACGGTGACTCGCATCCGGCCGGAGGCGGGTTTCCATCCCTCACTTGTGTCGATGGCTCTGACCGCAACAAGCGTGTTGGTGGTCCCGGCCTTCTGTTCCGTGACCAGCGGATCATATTTTGGTAACGTGTAGCGGCTGGGTTCATCGATGAGCGTGCCGCGCACACGGGCAGGCTTCATCGACTCAGTAGCGAACGTGCCGATATCGTTTGGTGGGAACGAATGCAGGTGGGAGTGGTGATAGGTTGCCGCCAATCCGGCCGCGGCGATCCACAACCACACGACAGCCGATTCGGCTCCCCGACCGCTGGCAATCACCCACACCACCAGCCCGATGATTCCCACAACCCATCCGGTTTCCGCCGGCATTCCACCATAGCGATCCACTATCAGCCCGACCGTAACTACCAGTGCGAACGGTACCAAGGGCGCACGGGCAAATTCCCGCCACGGCGGCTCAGGTGGCGGAGAGTGAGGCTCATCAGGTGCTGGGGCGATTGCGTGAGACATAGCGAATACCCTACCGTGAGGGAGGGATAATTCGCCAGAGAGAGATGGTGGATTAAACGGGTGAAAGGGGAAATGCGACCACAAGCACCACGCCAATCGCTACATTGCACGGACTGCGTTTTCGGAAAACGTGCGCGATTCCGCGGTGAGTTGTTCCGTTGGTGTGAGTGGCCGTGGAGCAAGCCAGCGTGACGCGCCACAGACGAGACCCGTGATGTGGGGCGTTTGTATTAGACCCAACAACCGTTTCACCCGTGAAATCTAAGGGCACAATTGCGTTGCCACCTATCTCACTAACATCGTCTACCTGAGTCAAATCTGTTGAACGTGTGCATGAAAACTTCTTCGTGATCTCCTGCGGCATGCTTGGCCAACTCTGAAAATGTACTTCAGCTTGTTGATCGATCCAATCCTATCGGTAACACTGGCGAGTGAATAGCAACTTTGTAGACGTGATCCGGTTCCATTGCACTGGGCAGGGCGGACATAAGCGGAGGCTTGAGATGGAGAGTTCGAGTTCCATGGGCGAGGTGATTGATCTGATGGAAGTACCGGAGTGGCCTGGGGTCTATGTACTGGGCTGCTTCGCTCAATACATCACGCTCTACTCACAGCAGGTCCGAGCTTTAAACCTGATGTTTGCCTTGAAAGAAGCCGGCCATTTGAAGTGCGATACACGGGTAGCAGTCGTCGGAGGGGGAGCCGCTGGACTGACTGCGGCAGTTGCCGCGGCCCGACTCGGTGCCAAGGTCACACTTCTGGAAAAGCTCGGCGATCCGATGAGCATGCAACTAAAGAGTACCAAGCGTTACATCCACCCCCACAACTACAACTGGCCTGCAATAATCCCCGCAGGCGACTTTGCCAAGCTCCCTGTCCTCGACTGGAAGGCGGACTATGCAGATGAGGTGGCTACCCACCTTGGACGGGAGTGGGAGAAAGAGCGGGCATTGTACAAGACTCGGCTTCGCCCAGTGTTGGGGGCTCAATATGTCCAAATCGTTAGGGGCACTGAAAACGGGCAGAAAGTGATTGAAGTCACTTGGAAGACGGACAACGGAGCGGACGGATGGCCTTTCGACATTATCGTACTCGCCATCGGCTTTGGCCTCGAACCTCGGGGCGGTTCCCACTCTCCTTACTGGGACGACGACAGTCTCGACAAAGTCGACGATCGCATAAAGGAGTGTTTGGTGAGTGGATGCGGGGATGGTGGTCTGACCGATTTGATGCGATTGTGCATCCGAAACTTCAGGCACGATGCGATCATCACCATGTTCTCGGCCGACGCCGAGTGCCAGAAGATTGGACGCGAACTCCTGGTTCAAGAGGAACGTTACCGCGAGAGCCATGATAGATGGGCTCTCACGGAGTTTTATCAAAGCCTGAACGTCGAATCCGTCAAGAAGCTTCTAAGAGAGCGCCGCCGGATCGATACGAATGTTTTCCTAACTGGCAGGGGTGGCATCCAGGACGTGTATACATCCCGTAGCTCCATCCTGAACCGATTCATTGTCAGTCAGTTGAACCGGATCGGAGCTTGGACCTGGATGAACGGCCCGATCACTCCGAACAATGGATTTAACAAACGTGGCCGGTATGTTATCCGATTCGGGGCAGGCCCATGGGGCGACCGAGAGAAACGCGAATACGACGTCTTGGTTCGGCGTTATGGCCCTGAGTCGGCCCTGAAAGCTGGTTTTCACGAAATTTACTCAGCCTGTGAGCGGGGAGGCCTTATCACAAGGTGGAAGAAGATGGCACACCACAATGACCCGACCCGACAGAGTCTCTCTTGGGGAGACCAATTCGCCGCACCCACTCTTGTCAAGCGTACTCGACGAACTCCGCCACAGC
>DASZJS010000840.1:0-5396 GCA_035947935.1 Gemmata sp.
CGGAAGCCGGCGATGTTCTCGGTGTGCGGATTGGACGGAACGCCACGGCGACTCATCCGAATGAGGTCGGTGAGGGTCCGTGGGTCCGATTCGATCTGAATCGGTTTACACTGACTGCAGACAAAAACATCAAGTGGGTCAATCCCATCCCGGAAGCCGGTGGCTGGACAATCGTTCCCGACACCAAATCGCGTTACGTCTGGCACGCCGAACATCAACGGCCGGACGGTGGCAAAGAGCGGCTCCGCCTCGGGCTCAACGAATATCTGGACATCGCGCCCACTTGCTACACCTTCGTTCCCACACCGGAAGGAAAGCCACAACGGGTGCTGATCGGCCACTACTATGGCTGTTCTCTCTTTGAGCTGAGTCCGGAACGAGCAGTCAAGAACGAGCGGACCGGAGAAATGGTACTCCCGCGAACCAAGCTATTTATTGGACACGGAGCGGAAGTGACTTCGGTCGTTGCCGACAACTTAGGCACCTGGTTTGTGACTGCCAGTTCCGACCAGACCGTTGCCGGGTGGAGTCTCAAGGACTGGAACGCGCAACCTGCTCTCGGTGCTGCGTTCGAGGTAAAGGAGGGGAAACTGGTGGTTGCCCGTGTCGATGTTGGCTCGCCCGCGTATGAAGCCGGACTGACAAAAGGCGACGCGATCGACCTTCTCGTCATTGATGGGCGGCGATTCTTCGACCTTCGCCCAGGCGAAAAACAACTCGGAACCGCAGAGGCCGCGGTTGAAGCTCTCAAGCACCCGCAATCCGGGATCGAACTGGTTTTCGGCTGGGTTTCGCCAGGACAAGTTGGCCGTCGGGCAACTCCCACCCGGCTGAAACAGCGACCGTTGTGGAAATGGTTCCCGGCCTTTGACGACCACAACCGGTTGACCGATTCGGTCGTATGGATGTGGTACGGTTCGTACTACTACACCGCATCCGTTCACGGTGACCGGATGATCGGCTGGAATATGAACGATATCAAGGTAGATGGAACTCCCACCTTCCATCCTCTGGAGCGGTTCAAACATCTGTTCCTCAAGCCGGACACGATTGCCAAGTTGATGGCAACCCGATCGGTTGAAGAAGCTCTCAAGGATGCGCAGGATGGCAACCCCCAGCGGCGATCGTTCCGGGATTCCGAGCCTGCTCCGGTGACGCTGGCATTGAAACAGGGAGTCGTTCGTGGCGATGGAGTGCCCGTTACGATTTCCGTAAATCCCCAGGGGAATAATCCCGACCTGCTGCCGAATCGGGTCGAACTGTGGGTGAACGATTATCGGTTTGATTTGTGGGCGGGAAACGGGAAGGATGCGCTCCAGAAGGATGTCGTCATCCCGGCGAGTGCCTTCCGGGCCGGCGACAACCAGATCACGGTGCTGGCAATGAATCCCGCGCGTGGGCGAGCCGAGGACAGCCGACTCATCGCCAATCCGATTGCAATGGGCAAACCAGACTTACATGGTGTGGCCGTCGGAATCAACGATTACTCCAGCCACCGGAAGGCCGTGAATGGAGTGCGGGCGTTCGGCGATCTGGGAAAGGCTCGCGCGGATGCCGAGGGCTTCCAGGAGGAACTCCTCACCTATCGCGGAGCAGGGAAATGTTTCCCGGAGGGCAACGTCGCGATGTTCCTCGATGGTGCGGCCGATCGGAAATCGATCCTCGCGGCCCTCAATGAACTCAAGAAATCGCGGGTCAAGCCGGACGATCTCCTGGTGGTGTTCTTTGCCGGTCACGGAGATTTACTGACCGCCAACGGCAAGGAACCACTCGACCCCACTTCGGGAAGAGGCGGCCTTACCGCTGATACCGGCCTGTTCGTCTTCTGCTGTCCGAACTACATCCCGACCAAGGCTGCTGCAACCGCCTTATCCGGTGAAGAACTGTTCGAGTCGCTGGCCGGGATCAATTGCCGCAAACTGGTTCTCCTCGATACTTGTCATGCCGGTGGAGCGGTGGAAGCGAACCTGCTTCGCCGCTTTATTCCGAATGGGCAGGGACCATTCGTGATCGCAGCGTGCGACCAGAGCGAACAATCGTTCGAGGACAACAAGCTCGGCCACGGTGTCTTCACCTATGCCGTGCTGGAGGCATTTGGTCCCAAGTTCCGCAAGGCCAACGTGAACTCCGATGGGAAGCTGAGCCCCAAGGAACTCTACGACTACGTCAGCGACCGGGTTCCCGTCTTGATGCGGGAGGTGAAGCCGGGCAACACTCAAAACCCAATATGCTTCCCTCACCCGGATGCTCTCCCCAAAATCGCACTCGTGACGAGGTAATGAGGTAATCATGTTTCGCACATTCGCTGCTGTTGCCGTTCTCGCGATGGCTGCCCCGGCTGTTCGTGCCGCGGCCGATCCACTCGATGAGGCTCTGTTCGGCAAGGCCAAGACGATACTGGAATCCCTGAAGGCGAAGGGGTTCAAGAACGTCGGCGTGGTCAAGTTCCTGGTTCAGCGTGCCGATGGCCCTCCCCAGGACGATGTGGGCGATCTGAACCAAACCCTGGCGAACAAGCTGGAAGTTGCCCTGATCCTTGCCAACACGGACGATAAGTTCGGCATCATCGAGAAGCCCAGCGAGGCCGTTCGGGGGAAACTCCCACCGACAAACCATCTCAATGAGGACGGGCGGAAGGCATTCTTCGGCCGGAAGTACGACCTCAGCTGGAGTGCGGACAAGGTGGAAGCGAGCGGCTTCCTGACGGGTGTGGCCACGCTCTCACCCGACCTGACGAAACTGACAATTCGCTTCCAGGCGTTCGACAAGACTGGCAAGCTCGATGACCTTGCGGGCGAACTCCCCGCCCCCACAAACCCGGAGATGCTGGCCCAGGCCGGTTTTAGCTACGCACTCGCAGCCAACCGCCAGAAGGCGTTCGTGGCCGGCGATCCACCTCCACCAAAAGAAGCTCTCCAGCGGGAAATTGTCGAGCAGGTTGCCAAGACCGAAGAGTCCACCACCAAATCACCTACCGAGAACGAGCCCTTTGCTCCGCTCGGTGCCTGCCCGATCAAGTGGACGATCCTGTACAATGGGAAGCCGGTTTCGGTTGCTGGAAACACCGTGCCGGAACCGAAATCGACAGACCGCATCGAGTTTGAGTTGTCTAACTCGACGCAGGGAACGTATGCGGTGGTTCTGCTCGTCAACGGTGAGAACACGCTGTATCAGGAACGCGGTGTGCCCCAAGTTTGCCGGAAGTGGGTTCTTGGGCCGAACTCCTCAGTCACGGTCCGCGGCTTCCAAACCGATGCCGATACCGTTGCGCCGTTCTCGGTCTTGCCGTCCCAGCAACCGATCCCCGATGCCGTTCGCTATGGGGACCATGCGGGGACATACCGGCTGGTCGTGTTTCATGGTCGGATGTCCTCAACCGAGCCCACTCCGGATACCGTGGCGAGTGCGAACCCAAACGATGCGAGTGCGCTGGCCATTTCCCGCACGCGCGGTGGAACCCGCCCGCCCGGCGTCAAGCCACAGACTCTCAAGGCACTCCAGGCAGACCTCCGCGGCCGACTTGAGGGCGGCTCGACCCGCGGGTATGTTGTGAAGGGCTCGGCAACCGAGAAGTTCGAGACGACCTCCGTCCACTTCATCATGTCGTCCGAGTCGCCGGTTGCCGACATCAGCCTACGCTACGTTCCAGCGAAGAAGTGAGGGGCGTCGCGAAGTGAAGCCCCTTGCCGTCTTGTGCCACATCCCACGAAAGGATATTCTGGGAGACAGGCGTTTAGCTTGGGGGGTGTTGGATGGAATGGCCGTTTCCAACCGTCCGTCATCTTATCGCCTGCCGCAGATCGAACCCGGTTGATACGGCTTACCGCGAAGCTATTTTGCGGATCGTGTTTGCCCTTCGGCCACGCATCGGGGCAAACTACCCCTTCCGCCTTCCCGAGTTGCAGGTGTTCGCTCAGGTAACTGGTGGAAGTGGGACGTTCGAGCTTTGCGTGGAATTGTTCCGGATGGATACAGATCCGGTTTTGATCAGCACGGCCGAACCGATTGACTTCACGTTTGATGACCGAGTAGCCGCGTATAGCTTCTTTCGCGTTTTCACAGCGATCCCGTTTGAGCGGTCTGGGTTGTATGAATTTCGACTCTTTGCTCGGCTCCTCCGAAACGCCGCTGGTGACCCGATTCACGGCCAGCCGCGGCGATTGGTGGCGAGCGAACCCCTCCGAATGGAGGCAGCGGTATGAGTAACGAACCGCAGAAACAAATCACATCTGACCCGAACACATGGCCGCTGGTCGAGTGCGAACCTTCCGATGTGTTCCTGGGGTCATTCGTGCATGATTGCACTCCACAACTGACCGACGAGCAGCGAACGTGGCCGGTAGCGGATTGCGTGCCGTCGGATGTGTTTTTGGAGCCAATGCTGGTTGTGGAACTAACAGTACGGCCAGAGGCGGATCAGGCGGAAGTTGCCCTCGGGATGGCCGAACTGCTTCGCGCACTCAGCGCGTGCGAGGAATCGCTGGGCGGTAGCGGACTGGTTTACGATGGGCGAAAGAGTCGCTGGGAAAAGGGCCGCGTGCGGGTCGTCCTGTATCCCAAGACGGAATCCGGCGCACAAAAACGACTCCGGGAACTGGCCGACTTGATCGCTCGCGGCGGAAGCCCGGTTATCCCGGCTGGAGTGGTCGGCGAGCAGGGTTCGTTCGTGGAGTGTCACGCGGTCGTGGCAGCATAACGTGAGGCAAGAATGAGTTCGGACCCAGAAATCACGGTGCCAATCAATTCGATTTTCATGGCAAAATCGCAACTTCTTATAAAGTCCATCCAACCAAATACGCCAGCCACGACAAACGTGGTAAGAGGTTCGTCTCGTTTCATTCACATCTTCGCCTGCCTGATTCTGTTCTTCACGGCAAGCCAGAGCCGAGCGGAGGAACCAGCCGGGCTCAACCATCGGGACAGGGGCGATCTCGCCATCCAGGCGCGAGGAATCCTCAAGAAATACTGTAGCGAGTGCCACAGTGGTGAAGCCGGCAGTCGCGGCACGATCGTGGTACTCGAACACCCCAAGCTCGTTGCCGATGGCCCCAATCCAATACACTTCGTTCTTCCCAAGAATGCCGTCGGATCGCAGATCATTCAGTTCATCGAAGATGGTTCCATGCCGCCCGGTAACCGGGCCAGACCCACAACCGATGAGATCACTGCTCTGAAAAGATGGATCGCGGAATCGGCCCCAAGCTACCCCGTGGCGTTTGATGATCGGAACACACTCAAGGTGATGCTCGATGACGTCGCCCGCCAACCCGCGGCGATTGCTCCATACCTCCGCTACTTCTCGTTGGCTCATCTCGTTGGTGAAGATGGTCCGGTAACCAACTTGGGTGAGGTGGAAAACAATCTCAATCGCGCACTCATTTGGTGCAACCCACGAA
>DASZJS010000841.1:0-8857 GCA_035947935.1 Gemmata sp.
GCTACTTGAAGGTGAGGACGAAGAAGTACGAGAAATCCTCCGTTCGCATCGGGTCAATAATCGGGAATCGCACGCGGCGATGGCAGATTTTTTCGAGTCACTGCTTCGCTACAGGAACAGTCCCTCGGAAACTCGTGGCAAGCGTGTTGCGGATGCACTTTTGGCCATCGGCGAGGGTCGTTTGCTGGGACCTGCCGGTTTCCTGCTTGCTGGGCAGGCGTATCGCGAAATTGGGCGGTACGACCGGGCAGCCGGCTTGTACGATGCTGCCGTAGAACTCGTTCGTGGCCCGCTCGCAGTGCGCATGACATTTGAGGCTGCCGAGCGGTACGACCAACTCGATCTCCGTGTGGAGGCACGCAAGCGGTACACGGTGGTGGCCGCTGTGGATCAGGAAACGTGGGGTCTCAAGGCAGAATTGCGTCTGGCGGATCTTGCAATCCGCGATCGCCACGGCGAAGAATGCATCCGCCGCTGTCGCGCCCTGATTGGTCGCAAGGGAATCGATTCCGCCGAGGTTCTTGCCTTGATGGGCCGAGGGTATGAATTCCTCAAGCAGTACCGGCTTGCTGCGGAGTGCTTTGCGGGTCGCGTTCCACTCGAATGAGCGACGCCCGTTTGATCCGTTCACGCGAAAGAGCAACAAGTCATGTGGAGCGCGGTCGAAAACTTCCGCGCTCCACAGAATAAGAACATTGGCCTCTTCTTACCCCGCAGTCTTCCATTTGATGTTACACCCAATGCTCGGCATCTGCTTGGCCGCTGGCGCTTGACCGGCCAACACGGCATCAAGAGCGGCCCGAAGGTCGGCTCCATCGTTCGGCTTTTCGTTCCCCGGACGGCTGGAATCCATCTGACCCCGGTAAGCCAGCTTCCGATTCTTGTCGAAGACGAAGAAATCCGGAGTACACGCCGCGTGATATGCCTTGGCCACTTCCTGCGACTCATCGTGTAGATAAGGGAACACATATCCGGCAGCGGTCTTCTCTTCCTTCATCTTTGCGGGGCTATCGTCCGGATAAGCTACCGCATCATTGCTGCTGATTCCGATCACCGCCACGCCTTTTGCCTGGTAATCCCTTGCGAGTTGGGCAAACGCTTTGCGGATGTGCTTCACATAGGGACAGTGGTTGCAAATGAACGCCACCAACACCGCGGGTGCTTCAGCGAAGTCGGACAGAGCGACCATTCGCCCATCGGTGTCTGGGAGCCGGAAGGTCGGAGCCGGCATTCCAAGCGGTGCCATCGTTGAGGGAGTTAGAGCCATCGGTGTTCCTCCATAACCAATCCAGAGCGTAAGGGCGAAAGCATTCTCTGTGATTGTAGGCAGAGAACAGTTCGCTCTGTGCCAGATCGGTCAGGAGATAAGGGAACCAGCGAAAGACACGCCTTTATTCTCCTGGATTCCTGTCCCCCGTCCTAACGGCTATTCCCCTCGTTCGAGAGTCTGTTCCAGGGTTCGGATCGTGTCGTGGAGGTGTTCGAGAGCGGGGTTGATTTCGAGAGCAGTGCGGAATGCTCGAAGCGCTGCTCGTGATTTGCCGAGCTTCACGAGACACTGGCCGAGCCCTGCTGCAGCTCCAAAGTGATAAGGATTCAGTTGCAGCGTCTTCTCGCAGTCCTCAACCGCGCGAGCGAACTCACTGCGTTTGAAGAACCAGATTGCTCGCTGGTTATATGCCTCGGCAAAAGTCGGTGCTTGTTGGATCAGTTCATCCAACTCGGCCCGGGCTCGAATGGGATCTGATTCGCGCGATGCTTGCCGCAACTTTCGATTTTGCTCAGGAGAGCCGCCGCGGAACCACAGTTCCCAGAGAGCGTCCGCGGCAAACATCTGAACGAGTGAGTCCGAATCGTGGAGAGCGGCGGCAACACTGGGGTTGGCATCCATTGTTCCGATAAACCCCAGCGCCAAGGTAGCTGCTCGGCGACCCTTCACCTCGTCCGACGAAAGGAGTCGCTGGAGTGTGCCCTCGGTGTAACGATCCTGAACGGCAGCCCGAAATTCCCGCATCGCCTCCTGAACCCCAGCCGCCCACAACTCCTCATCATCTCCAGGGTGGAGTGGAGGGAGGCGGTCGAACATTTCAATCAGCAACGGTTTGGACACGCATTATCCCCAGCGACATCTACGTTCAATTTACTTGATTACACACAGCATGGGCAATGGGAAGAAGAAGAGAACTCGCTCACTCGCCCGTCCTGGCGAATGGCGGAACTCAGACGGACGGGTTAAAAATCAAACGCAGTTCGTTTTATGAGAAATTGCTTGAGTCCTTATCGTCAGGAGACGCTACCATAGCCCGAGAACTCTCCTCTCCAATTGGGTTTCGGAACCGATCTCTCTGAGGATGGACTTCGATGGTTTATCGAAACGCCTGGGGTGCTGTTTTGCTGAGCACGATGGTGATGGCGGCGATGGTTGGATGTAAGAAAGCCGCCCCTTCCTCATCTGCACCCTCACTTCCCGTTGTTCCCGTCAGTAAGCCCGTGCAACGACAGGTCAGCGATTACGTCGAATACACGGGGCGTATCGATGCGCGTGAGTCGGTTGGAATCAAAGCCCGGGCGACCGGCTTCCTGGCCTCAATCGGCAAGGACAAGAAGGGGAACGTCATCAAGGAGGGATCGGAAGTCGACAAGGATCAGCTTCTGTTTCAGATTGACCCGCGACCCTATCAGTATCAACTTGCTCAAGCCAACAGTCAGGTTACCGTAGTGGAAAAACAACTCAAACTGGCACAGATCACACTTGGCCGCGACAAGGATTCGTTCGCCAAGGGTGCTGGCAGTCAACAGCAGGTCGATCAGGACGAGGCTTCAGTAGCCGAGACGCAAGCGAGGCTCGATGCTGCCAAAACCACCGTGAAAACCTATGAGTTAAATCTGACTTACGCGAGCGTTACAGCTCCAATCGCAGGGCAAATCAGTCGTTTTTATTACACTCCTGGCAACCTGATCGTGCAGGATCAAACTTTGCTCACCACGATTGTGGATGTAGCACAAGTTTATGCCTACTTCGACATCGATGAACGCACTCTATTAAAGATCAACGGCCAAGTGAGTTCGGGGAAAATCAAGCCGCCGGTGGGCACAACCAAGGTTCTCATGTCGCTCGAAGGTGAAACCGATTACCCGCATTCTGGAATACTCGATTTCGTCAACAACGTGGTCAATCCCGCAACTGGCACCATCTCCGTCCGGGGTATTTTCGACAACCCGAAATCGGCAAACGGAACGCGGTTGCTTGTCCCGGGTATGTTCATCCGAATTCGGCTGCCGGTTGGCGATCCACACCCTGGACTCCTCGTGGTGGACCGCGCGATCTCGTCCGATCAGGGGCTCAAGTACGTCTACGTGGTCGATGCTGAAAACAAGACCCAATATCGACGGGTGCTACTGGGCGCACTCCAGGATGATGGTCTACGGGTGATTGAACCGTATCAGCCAGCGGTTCCCGGCAAGGAAGTCGAATCGGGATTGAAGCCCGACGAATGGGTGGTGGTTGGGTCGCTCCCACAACTACGACCGAAGATGGAGATCAGCCGCCAGGAGGGTGAGATGCCGACTCCGGGGGCACCGAGTCCACCGCCATCTCAACCACCAACTCCAGGGGATAAGAAGTAAGTTGGTCGAGACGGTAGCCTCAAGAGTGAGGTAGGCCGCGATGAGAGGTAAATAAAGAGGATTGGCCGCAAGAAAGCACAAAAGACACAAAAAATGATCAAGGAAGTTTTGAACAGATCAAAAGGATACAACCACTTCAGGGTCAAATCCCCGTGTTGTTTTTTCTTGGTTTTCCCTTTGTTCATTTTGTGCTTTTTTGCGGCCAATCCTCTTCCTTCTTGGGGATTGTTCCATCAAATCCGGAACGAGCTGGAAGCGTGAGCGACTTCACCAATTCCTGAACCGAGTGCCCGTGCGTGATTTCTAAATTCTTCATCGACCGTCCCATTTTTGCCACGGTGCTGTCCGTTCTCATCACCCTGGCTGGCAGCCTGGCTCTGCTGGCACTTCCGATTGCGCAGTATCCGGAAATCAGTCCTCCATCGGTCCAGGTATCGATCACGTATCCGGGAGCGAGTGCTCAGGTCGTGGCCGACACGGTCGCAGCCCCAATCGAGCAGCAGGTAAACGGTGTGGAAGGCATGCTCTATATGTCCTCCCAATCGGGAAACGATGGCTCCTATACACTCAGCGTGACATTTGAAATCGGCACCGACCTGAACACCGCCCTGGTCATGGTTCAAAACCGGATTGCTCTGGCCATGCCCCAACTCCCGAGCGAGGTCCAACTCCAGGGGATCACCATCCGGAAGAAGACCCCCGACATCCTTCAAGTCATCAGCTTCTTCTCGGATGGGCGATACGACGATCTCTACCTGAGCAACTACGCCACGATCAACATTCGGGATGAGTTGCTGCGTGTCGATGGAGTGTCGGATATCAACTATTTCGGCGAACGCGACTACAGCATTCGGATCTGGCTCGATCCACAGAAACTCGCAGCGCGCAACATTACCGCAATGGACGTGAACGCCGCGGTTAAGGCTCAGAACCTGCAAGTTGCCCCTGGACAGATCGGGCAGTCGCCAACCGACCAGCGGCGATCTTTTCAGTTCGTTACCGATACACTCGGCCGACTCAATCAAACCGGTCAATTTGCCGAGATCGTCATCAAGGCTGGTGCCGCAAGTCTCAACCCGGCACTCCTTCCATCCACGGGCTCCACCGGGAGTGGCACCACACCTACCGGAACCGGGCCAACGAACCTCGCGGTATCGGACTTGACCGGTACGGCAACCGCCGGCACTTCGACCTCCACGCCATCGACCACAAGCGGATCGACCTCCACGCCATCGACCAGTGCACCGAGCAGTAGCTCTGGAACAGCGATATACACTTTCGGCACATCGAGCAGTTCCGGTGCTCCAGGGACGACGGGAGGTGGCACAACTGGCGGTCCTGGAACCGCGGGCGGGGCGGTATCGGAGGCAACGGGGTCGAACGTATCGGGTTCCACGTCGATGACCTCGGGCATGACCGGTTCATCGATGACTTCCTCCGCGGACGGAGGGGGAGGGGGATCGACTACCGTCACGACGAGCGGGATGGTCGGGCCGGATTCGCTCGCGGGCGGTAGTCTGGCGAACGGACCCTGGCCGGTGCCGGGGATTGTCCGGCTGAAGGACATCGCAGAATTGGAACTGGGGGCTCAGAGTTACACCAACTCAGCAACATTCGATGACAAACCGGCCGTTGGGCTCGCCATCCACCTGCTTCCGGGTGCCAATGCCCTGGATGTTGCAGACCGCGTGCGGGCCAAGATGGAAGAACTGAAAGCCCACTTTCCCGATGGGATGAAGTACGAAATCGCCTACGACACCACACCGTTCATTCGAGAATCGATCGATGATGTGGTGATGACTCTCTTTGAAGCGATTGGGCTCGTCGCTCTTGTGGTGCTCGTATTCCTCCAGAACTGGCGGGCAGCGATCATCCCTCTGTGCGCGGTGCCCGTCGCCATCCTCGGAACCTTTTCGGTTATGCTCGCGCTGGGTTTCACGCTCAACAACATCTCGTTGTTTGGGTTGGTGCTGGCAATCGGTATCGTGGTCGATGATGCGATTGTCGTCGTCGAGAATGTGGAGCGGTGGCTCGAAAAGGGGCTCACTCCCAAGGAGGCGGCATACAAGGCAATGGAAGAAGTCACTGGCCCGGTGATTGCCATCGCTCTCGTGCTGTGTGCAGTCTTCGTTCCGTGTGCCTTCGTGGGAGGGATTACCGGTCAGTTCTTCAAACAATTCGCAATCACCATCACGGCTTCGACGGTTTTCTCGGCAATCAACTCACTCACTCTCAGTCCGGCCCTCGCGGCGATATTGATGCGGCCTCATTCCCGTCGTGACATCATCACCAAGGTGCTGGATCTCGTTCTGGGGTGGTTCTTCAAGCTGTTTAACAAGGGATTCGAAGCCGGTACCTCTGCATATGCCTGGATCATTGGCCGCCTTCTCCGGGTGAGTCTGGTCGTAGTCATTGTCTATGCGGGACTTCTTGCTCTCACCGTCTGGGTTTTCATAAAGGCACCGACCGGTTTTGTACCGGACCAGGATCAGGGACGACTCATCATCAGCATTCAACTTCCCGACTCGGCTTCCCTGGAGCGAAGCCAGGAAATGATTGCCCAGGTCGAGAGGATCTGTCTGGAGACGCCCGGTATCGCTCACACAACTGCCGCGGGGGGAATGTCGCTGCTAATGTCGGCAAACAGTTCCAACTTCGGCACTGTTTTCGTCATCCTCAAGCCATTCGCGGATCGGCAGAAGCCCGAACTCACCTCGGATGCAATCATGGCCACTCTCCGCAATAAGTTCACCAAGATTGGAGACGCGGATGTGAAGGTGTTCGGAGCCGCTCCGGTGCCCGGGCTGAGCGTGGCGAGTGGGTTCAAAATTATGGTGGAAGATCGTGGCGGCATGGGGTTAGCGCCGCTCCAGGAACAGACCGATGCGCTTGTCGCGAGTCTTCAGAAGCAGCCCAGCGTTGCCGGAGTCCTCACTCAGTTTCGGTCCAAGACACCGCAATTGTTCATGGATGCAGACCGGATCAAGTGCCAGGCACTCGGAGTAGCACTCAATGATGTCAACCAGACGATGCAGATCGATTTGGGATCATCGTACGTGAACAGCTTCAACGAGTTCGGGCGATACTGGCAGGTTACCGCTCAGGCAAAGGGACAATTTCGTTTCAAGTCCGACCAAGTGGGTTTATTAGAAGTCCGCAATAACAACGGGGATATGGTTCCACTCAGCACACTCGTCCAGCTCAAGGAGATTAACGGCCCGGTCTCGGTCACGCGCTACAACCTCTACGTGGCCGCAGCGATCAGTGGAACCGTACCGCCCGATGTCAGTTCGGGAGATGCAATCGCCGCGGTGGATACGACGGCCGAAAAGACTCTTCCGCGAGCAATGGCAACCGAGTGGACCGAACTGATGTTCCTTCAACTGAGGGCAGGGAATACAGCGCTCTATGTCTTCATTCTCGCGGTTGTATTCGTTTTCCTGGCTCTCGCTGCGCTCTACGAGAGCTGGGCCATGCCGCTGGCGGTCATCATGGTGGTCCCGATGTGCATGCTCTGTTCGGTGAGCGGCGTGCAGATGTCGGGCAAGTCCGTGGATATTTTCGTGCAAATTGGGCTGGTGGTATTGGTCGGATTGGCGTGCAAAAATGCGATTCTGATCGTCGAGTTCGCGAGCGCCCTCCGAACGGAGGGAAAGCCACGCGATGAAGCCGCGGTTGAGGCCAGCCGGCTCCGCTTGCGTCCCATCCTGATGACCTCATTCGCGTTTATCCTTGGTGTTCTCCCATTGGTCTTCGCCTCGGGTGCCGGAGCGGAGATGCGGCGATCGCTCGGGATCGCCGTGTTTAGCGGGATGCTTGGGGTCACGCTTTTCGGGATCTTCCTGACCCCTGTTTTCTTTGCTCTGATCCAGCGAACAGTCGATTCGCGATTCTTCTCAGTGAGCTCGGCCCGTTGGGGTGGATCTGCCTTGCTCGGTGGCGGCGTTGGTGCAGGAATCTGTTTCCTGCTGGCCCGCGTGATGCAATACGAAATCTTCTGGCCCACGATTGCTGGTGGACTCATTGGGGCTGCATCGGCGTTGCTCATCCCGGCGTTTTGGCCTCGGCTTTGGAGTGAAGTCCGGCCGGAAGTACCACGGAGGACAACGCCGTGAAGGTTTTTCCATAAGTCCTGATACAGTTTGCAGTGGCGATAATCATCTCGACCCCTCCTGAGTTGGGATGATGAGATCGAAACCGGTTGTGTCGCCCCACTCAACCCTGGCTAATAGCTGAAGAGGTTTATCGCGTGATCTCTCGCTTTTTCATCGACCGTCCGATCTTTGCCACGGTCCTGTCCATCGTCATCACCCTGGCCGGGGGCGTGGCGGTGTTCAACCTTCCCATAGCGCAGTATCCGGAAGTGACTCCACCGACCGTCGTGGTCACGGCAAGTTACCCGGGTGCCAACTGCCTGACGGTGCAGGATACCGTTGCTGCGCCGATCGAGGAGCAAGTGAGTGGGGTCGAGGGCATGATGTATATGTCCTCGCAGTGTACCAACGACGGCACCTATACGCTGACCGTCACGTTCCAGCCCGGAACCTCTTCGGATGTCGATCAGGTTCTTGTCCAGAATCGGGTGTCACTCGCCACTCCCGTGATCCCGGCGATCGTGCAGCTCGAGGGAATCACGGTCAAGAAGCAGTCCCCGAACACGTTGATGATTGTGAACCTGACCTCCGACAGTGGTCGGTATGAGGATCTCCAACTCAGCAACTATGCGACGATCGAGATTCGGGATGAGTTGGGCCGGTTGCCGGGAGTTGCTGGTATCGGCTATCTCGGCCAGCGCGATTACAGCATGCGTATCTGGCTCAACCCGGATCTTCTCGCGGCAAAGAACCTCACGGCTTCAGATGTGGTGACCGCGATTACGCAGCAGAATGCCCAGGTCGCGGCTGGGCAGATCGGTCAGCAGCCGGCACCGAAGGGTCAGCAGTTCCAGCTTACCATCAACACACGTGGCCGATTAGTCGATCCCGATGAGTTTGGAAATATCGTTCTCAAGGCAGGAACACCTGCTGCCACCACTTCAACTCCCCTGGCGGCATCGCCGACCGCGGGCGCTGCGGCTGCTGGCGGAGCCGCGATTGCCCTCGGGCCTCAATCGGGTGTACCAGACCCTGCCGGCTCACCTAGCGGAACGAGTACTTCGGCCGGTCCATCCCAGGCCATCGTGCTCTTGAAAGACGTCGCCGAAATCAAACTTGGCGCCCAACAGTACGAC
>DASZJS010000842.1:0-3752 GCA_035947935.1 Gemmata sp.
ACTTGCGAAAGCAGAATTTGAGATCGTCCTTAGTCTACGCCCCTCCGATCCTGAAGGGCTCCGTCGTTGGTACGCCGAACGGTCGCGATAATCTTTTGAATAGCTGTTCTCCTCTGGAGCGGAAGACTACCATCCCAAGAGAGCGTCCTTGTCTCCACCTCAGTCTGTCACCCAAACCAGACCGGAGAGAATATAATCGCCTGGACCACTCGTCAGCATGTTCCTCATTGTTCCTTAACAATTGCCAAGTATATTTTTACAGTTAGACCCATTCAACAATACCCCATCCATTCTCTTCTCCTCCCTCAACGAAAGCTCAACCCAATCACGGACCATGCCCCATGTCCTCTCCAAACGCTCGGCTCAGGAATCGGTTTTCCTTCGTCCTTATTTTGGCAGGTTTCATCTGGTTGAGCAGTGGTTGTGGGGATGGCTCCCCCAGTCTCTACCCCGTTAAAGGGTCGGTCACAGTGGGCGGCAAGCCGATGACTACGGGGTGGGTCACTCTCAGACCCGACAAGAAAAAAGGCAACACGTTCGGCGGCGAACCTCGTGGAGAAATCAACAGTCAGGGCGAGTATACCATCGAGACCAACGGTAAACCGGGGGCTCCCCTCGGAGCATATAAGGTGACTGTCGTTGTGTCGCCGGCCACGACCGAAGACAACACCAAACCGGAAAAGAAAATCCCCAGCAATATGACTTACGCTAATCCCGAGACGACGCCTCTGGCAGTCGAGGTGGTGAAGGAAGCCGCGGCAGGAGCGTACGACCTCAAACTCGCGCACTAACTCGTGGATTTGGATCGGGTTCTGTTTTCCCATACCTCACATTAGACAATTGGAATATGATCGCAAAATAGTAAGCGAGCGTTTTATTTTGTTGTGCATCTCATCACTTCTCAGGAGCCCTTTATGTTCGCGCAAACGAATGATCGGATTCGGAAAGCGTTCACATTGATCGAGTTGTTGGTGGTGATTGCAATCATTGCAATATTGATCGGTCTTCTTCTACCAGCGGTCCAGAAAGTCCGCGATGCCGCCGCACGGTCCAGTTGCCAGAACAACCTCAAGCAACTGGCTCTCGCCTGCATGAGTTATCACGACACAACGGGTTACCTCCCTTACGACTGTTCGCCCGAGGCCGGAAACTCCGCCACTTGGGGCATGGGTGGCACTAACTGGAGTTGGATCGCCCATGTGCTTCCCTACATCGAACAGGGACCCCTCTATTCGGGCATTTCAGGCGGCGGCAACCTCGACTTAGTAACCCTGGTCGCTGCATACAACACGGGTTTACTCGGTACGACGATCAAGACCCTGATGTGCCCTGCCGACAATCCACCCGCCAGTCTGATGACGAGCCGGGCCGACCTTGGAGGCTACACCATCGGGCTCACCAGTTACAAAGGTGTGAGTGGGCAAAACTGGGAGTGGGGAGGTTTCAACTACCCCGGAACCTCATCATGCGTGTACGCCAATGACTATTACGGGCTTGGGGATGGCGATGGCATCTTCTTCCGGGGCGATGGCAACAAAAAGAAGAAAATCACCGACATCCACGATGGGACCAGCAACACGTTCATGGTGGGTGAGGATATCCCATTGTTCAACGAGTGGTGTTCTTGGCCTTACAGCAACAATGCTGTTGGCACCTGCGCTGTCCCGCCGAATTACGAGATGCCGCCGACCATGGCTGCGAACCCCGGCAACTGGCCGGATACCTACTCGTTCCGAAGTTACCACACCGGCGGGTTGCAATTCGCCTACGCGGATGGTTCGGTTCACTTCATCTCTCAGAGCATCGACTCACCGACCTACCGGGCTATGTCAACCATCTATGGTGGCGAAACGCTCGTTGCTCCCTAGTGCCTGATTGCCTTGCAAGCAATCGCGGTTTGGGCCTGGTTCAAAGTGTGGTGACAGTGGACGAGTTATTAGGAAAAGCAATTGGAGTCGTGTAACTAACACTCCGGCCGTTCATGCCTGGCGCGCTTCAAGCTAATTCCATACGGCTTTAGGCGATCCAGATGCGTTGGCGGCCGTAGTTACTCAGCAAGCGACATTACGCAAGTCACTCTCGCATCAAATATTACGCCGCGCACTCATCATTCTCTCGTGCTGCGAACAGCGATGATACCTTCATCTCGCCGTACATAATTTGTATAAACTGTTTTTCATAAATGACTTAGGTGCAAGGAAAGGTAGAGGATCAGTCAGACAACACAAATCACGAGTTTGTTTATGATTGAAGTGATTATTATGGAGCAATCAGACATGGGCTAAGGGCTTTGACACATGACGAAATTTGACAGCGACTGGTGTTTGAATCTGTGACTGGGATGGGAAACGCCTGGTTAGATGCCAAAACACATTATTGCAATCTCGTCATCTCGTCTGAATACTGACAGCGCTGACAACCCTGTCAGAAACTTCTGGCACCCCGAACTGCCGACAGTCTGTCCACGCTCGGGCCGAACGCCCGCCCACGCGTGGGCGCGTGGGCAGATCCGAGCACAAAGTGAGCGGGTCGACCAAATACCAACCCCATGTCTCACTCCAAACCACGCGGAGTATACATGAATTTGATGCTCACCATTGCAATTTGATGTGGGAGGCAGGGTGTCTCGGTTCGTGTTCGCTTCATATCATCCCTGATGAACGGCCGCGTTCACACACCGAGGTAAACCATGAGCGAGACCACCAACTCTACCACCGGGTTTGCGCCACTCGATACCACTTGCATCAACACGATCCGCACCCTGGCAATGGATGCGGTTCAAAAGGCCAACTCCGGGCATCCCGGGGCTCCGATGGGCCTCGCTCCAGTCGCCTACATCCTCTGGAACCGCTACCTCCAGTATGACCCTGCCGACCCCCGCTGGCCCAACCGCGACCGATTCGTTCTCTCGAACGGCCACGCCTCGATGTTGCTCTACTCCCTCATTCACCTCGTGGGGGTAAAAAACGTCGATCATCAGGGCAAGGTACTCAACGAGCCTTCGCTGCCGATAGAGCAGTTGAAGATTTTCCGGCAACTCGGCAGCAAGACCCCAGGACACCCTGAAAGTGAGTTGACGGCCGGAGTCGAGACGACTACCGGCCCACTCGGGCAAGGGGTTGGCAATGCGGTCGGAATGGCAATCGCTCAGAAGTGGATCGCCGCAAGATACAGCCGTCCTGGTTTCGAGGCACTGTTTGAACACCATGTCTACGCATTCTGCGGCGATGGCTGCATGATGGAAGGAATTAGCAGCGAAGCCTCTTCGCTCGCCGGGCATTTGAAGCTCGGCAACCTCACTCTCATCTACGACGACAACAGCATCACGATCGATGGGAAGACCAGTCTGGCATTCAGCGAAGATGTCGGTGCTCGGTTCCTGGCCTACGGCTGGAACGTCATTCGTGTGGCCGATGGGAATGACCTCGAAGGGATCTCACGAGCCATCGACGCGGCCCGGAAGACGACTGACCGCCCTACCCTGATCGACCTGAAAACGCACATCGGTTATGGGGCACCGCACAAGCAGGACACCAAGGAAGCTCACGGTGAGCCGCTCGGTGCCGACGAAATCAAACTGACGAAGAAGTTTTACGGATGGCCGGAGGATTCCCAGTTCCTCGTCCCTAATGGCGTGTATGGTTCGTTCCAGGATGGGATTGGTAAACGGGGTGCTGCGGCACACACTGCGTGGCAGAAGTTGTTCGAGGAGTACCGCAAGAAGTATCCCGATCTCGCTGCGGAACTGGAGA
>DASZJS010000843.1:0-5937 GCA_035947935.1 Gemmata sp.
AGCGGCAGCGGCAGCGCTTGCTGGCCCAGGACAATCTGCTTCCAGCGGAGGGGCTCCCGCATCTCCTGGCGGAGGTAAAACCCCCGCTCTGGATCAGTTTACCGTCAACCTTACCGCAAAGGCGAAAACGGGCGGTATCGACCCCGTGGTGGGTCGGGATCACGAGATTCGACAGGTCATCGATATCCTCACCCGCCGACGCCAAAACAACCCGATCCTCACGGGCGAAGCGGGCGTCGGAAAGACGGCGGTGGTCGAAGGGCTTGCCCTGCGGATCGTGGGGGGGGATGTTCCCGATCCTCTCAAGAATGTCCAGCTTCACACGCTCGACCTCGGCCTTTTGCAGGCCGGTGCCGGGGTGAAGGGCGAGTTCGAGAACCGTCTCAAGAGTGTGATCGATGAAGTAAAGCGCTCGGCCACGCCGATCATCCTGTTCATCGATGAAGCTCACACGCTGATCGGAGCAGGGGGCGCGGCTGGCCAGAACGATGCCGCCAACCTTCTGAAACCCGCTCTCGCCCGCGGCGAACTCCGCACCATCGCTGCCACCACGTTTGCCGAGTACAAGAAGTATTTCGAGACCGATGCCGCTCTCAAGCGGCGATTCCAGCAAGTCAAGGTGGATGAGCCCGATGAGCAGAAGGCCATTCGGATGCTCCGTGGGCTTGTGACCATGCTGGAGAAGCACCACAAGGTACGGATTCTCGATGAAGCAGTCGTCGATGCCGTTCGCCTTTCGACCCGGTACATGCCCGATCGTCAGTTGCCGGACAAGGCGGTGAGCCTTCTCGACACCGTCTGCGCCCGCGTGGCGTTGAGCCAGTCGGCAACACCACCAACTCTCGATGACACCCGCAAGGAACTCGAACACCTTACCTCGGAAATCGAGTTCCTGGAGCGTGAAGGCCGGGTTTCAGCCGGCAATCCAGAACGAGTTGCCGATCTGAAGGAGCGCAAGGAGAAGGCAGAAGCTCGCCGCGTGGCGTTGGAGGAGCAGTTGAAGAAAGAGAAAGAACTGGTCGCGAAGCTTCAGACGAAACGAGATGCGATCGAGAAAACCAAGACAGATGCGAGCGATGCCGACAAGGCTGAAATGGCAAAGCTCACTGCGGAACTCGTCGCCATTCAGGGCGAGAACCCCCTGGTTTATCCGGTATCTCACGGCGGGGCAGTCGCACAGGTGGTTTCCGGGCTCACGGGCATTCCGATGGGGAAAATGGTTCGCGACGAGGTCGGGACAGTACTGAAACTGGCCGACATCCTGTCAGAACGGGTTGTCGGGCAGAAGCACGCGCTCGAAGCCATCGCCCGGCGCATCCGCACGGCCCGGGCTGACCTTGCCGACCCTCGCCGCCCACAGGGTGTGTTCCTGCTCGTTGGTCCTTCGGGGGTTGGCAAGACGGAAACCGCGATGGCTCTAGCAGACCTCCTCTACGGCGGCGATCGGAACATGGTGATCGTGAATATGTCCGAATACAAGGAGTCGCACAAGGTTTCTCGTCTCGTGGGCACCTCGAAGGGATACGTGGGTTACGGCGAGGGCGGCGTTCTCACCAACGCGGTGAAGAATCGTCCGTATTCCGTGGTGTTGCTGGATGAAGTGGAGAAAGCACACGAGAGTGTTCAGGAGATTTTCTATCAGGTGTTCGACAAGGGTGTACTTCAGAACGATGACGGTGAGGATGTAAACTTCAAGAACACGATTATCCTGCTCACCTCGAACGTCGGCACGGACACGATCATGAAGGCGTGTGCCGATCCGGATACGGCCCCGTCTCCGGAGGGGCTTGCGGAGATGATGAAGAACGATCTTCTGAAAGCGTTCAAACCCGCCCTACTCGGGCGAATGACGGTTGTGCCGTATTACCCTCTTGGCGATACGGTGCTGAAGAAGATCATTCAGCTCAAGCTGAACCAGATTGGCGACCGGCTGAAGCAGAACTACAAGGCGAAGTTCACCTACTCGCCGGCGGTGGTGGAAACGATCTCGGCTCGCTGCAAGGACGTGGATACGGGTGCCCGCAACGCAGACCACATCATCACCGGCACGGTCCTGACGGAAATCTCGGCCCAGGTGTTGACGCGAATCGCCGAAGGCCACGCGGTCAAAGGCGTGACGGTCGGCGTCGATGACAAGTCGCAGATGACGTATTCGGTGGAGTGAAACAAAATGAGCCCAGGTCGAAGACTTGGGCTTACAAACTGAGCACTTCAGGCTCGGTGTGGGTTTGCGGCCTGAAGGGCCGATTCTGACAGCCCAGGTCTTCGACCGGAGTGTGCTGCCAATCGTGCATTTACTGGATCGGGTCTACGAGACAGGCGTCCGGCTGACAAAGTCCGCGTTCCGCCCGATCGTTGATCGACTCGAACGCTCCCTGACTGTCCCAAAATGGATCCTTGTGATTCAGCCCACCACTGGGTAGATCATTTCTGCTGACCACCTTATACTCCGCGTGGTTTGGGATGAGGGATGAGGTTGGTATTAAGAGAGCTGACACACCCTTTGCGCCCAAATGCGCGTCGGTCGGACCGCCGCGTGGCCAGCGAGCTGGGCATCATCACGATCGTGTTTGGCTTGTGGTCGGAGACGTCCGCAAGCCGGTCTTTGTGTCAGCCGTGTTATCATCTGCTCGACTACGATCGTATGAATAGCTCTATTTCGGGCCGGGAATAACCGAGAGAATTGCACGGGTCGTGCCCAATCCAAGCAGGTCGGACATAGCCCAACTGTCGTAGCGGAAGTCGCCAGACTTTCGGCGGAACTCAACAGAGTTCCGCAGCATTGCCGTCCATTCCAACGGGTACATCATTTCCTGTAATGGAACTCGCCGGAAACGCCGAGAAGCTGGTGTGGCCGGATTGACACCCGGCTACAACAGCTTCTCGAACGACTCGTTGGTAAGAAGAACATCCTGCCAGCGTATCGGCTACGATTACCAGTCACTTGCCAGCGGGTTGCCGTCCGACGGGAAGCAAGCCTCGACCCAGGTCAGGGTGGACATTGACGAGGTGCACGTCCGGACGCTTCCATCGCCGAGCCCGGCCAGCATAACTCCAGTGTGGGCACTCTGGAGTACATACCAGTTGCAGTTTTGTGTCGATGGGGCGACCTGGAACGGCGCTGCCCCGGGGCCGGACCCGTACCAATTGCTCCCAGTCTCGCCCAAGTCCGGGTAATAACCGTTCAGATTCATACCGTAGTTGCCGAAGTTGGGGAGCGAGCCAAAATTACCACTGGCGGTGGTGAACCCAAAAGCGGGAATCGACCACACACTGTTGGGGTTGGACCAGGGATTGGCTGCCCAGATCGGGTCCGTGTGTCCACCGTTACTCGGTTGGCACAACTTGTACCGCTCAGCAAAGGTGACAGTCTGCGATGTCCCGTCCGGCATTTGGTTGATGTAGCTGCCCGGCTTGTGGTCATATCCCCACGTTCCGCCCCTGCTCATGAACACGAGCAAGTTGAAGGCGTAGCTCGTACCGCTGTTCGGGTAATTCTGCCAGACCGTCGAGTCGGATGGACAGTTATACCCTTTGATCGTAGTCTGGTTCCCGTTCCACGAGTTATTCCCGCAGGCCAAGTAGAGCGGATTCTGCTCCAAGAACGGCAGGATAAAGAAATGGAGGGAACCGTATAGGGTACCGCCGTTGGACGACCATGCGCCTGGGAGCCTCGAGTACGCGCTTTCGTAATTGGCGACAGCGAGGCCCATCTGCTTGATGTTGTTGGAGCAGGACATTCTCGCTGCTGCCTCGCGAACCTTCTGCACAGCCGGTAGCAACAAGCCGATGAGGATGGCGATAATAGCGATCACCACGAGCAACTCGATCAGCGTGAACGCTCCCCCGCGCCGGGGCGGGGTCGAGGAGGACATAGAGTGCATGAAAACACCTCCAATGGGACATAAGGGAAAAAACAAATAACGACACCCCGGGTGATGCCGGGATTTCTATCTTCGCGAGAATTCTCCGGAAGATATACGACGCACCGGGGACCAAATTTCAATTTACTTCAAAAGTATCTGAAAAAGTGGAATCCTCGCGGTTTTCTTGGCTGGACCTTTCCCAGGAACAACACAGATTGCTTTTGCTTCACGTTCTCGATACAGCTTCTCTTTTGTTGCAACCTACCCGATCTCAAACTCATCCAGAGGCGCATTCGAGCATTGTTTTTGAATCAACGATCACTTATTTGAATCTGCATTTCGGAATCTGTTTAATTGAGTCTCCAGACCAAAGACCAGAATTGGGATCTTTACGATTCAGTTTTCTTTTCCATTCCCCTCTGGATTGGATTATGGGAGGGATTTGGAAGTAGGCAAAATAAAACCTACCTACTTCTTGTCGCAGCGCGCAACCTTGTCGTCAAGTGAATAAATCGGAAAAATGGCTGAGTGCGTCAACTTTTTCGGGGAAGAGTTGCTGTTAATTCTCATGAGTTTACACCTGGCTATTGACGACCTCCGTAGGGTCAAAAATGTGTCTCTTTGGGGTGCGGATAACCCTTTTTGACCCCTCTGCGTTAATGAGAGAAACTGAACTCTGTTCAATTTCTCTCATTAACGGTGGGGGTTACTGTCAATAGAGGGTTAACCCCTGATGGGAGCTTTTAACTGCTGGTCAACTACCACCCAACTTTGAACCAAGCTTGCAAACGATCACGCCGCGACCGCTTCGGTCGCACGATACACGGCCGATACACGCTCCCCATGCCTCCGCAAATAGGCCTTCGCTGAGTCGGCCATCGTCACCAGGGCTGCTCCCATCATAATGGCATCCTTCACGACCAGTCGGCCAGCCCCTGACAGGAGCGGAAACCCATACTCTGCCCCGCCCCGGTTGGGCACCCAGCACTCTGGCGTGGTCACCAGGAACGACAAGGTCACGAAGGACATGACGAACACCAGGAAGCTGCCCACGGTGGAGGCCTGCGGCAACCACGGGTGCAGGGCGATCAACAGCCCGTAGCCGACGATTACCATCCCCAGCCCAATCGCGAATGGGTATGTCTGATTTGCCTTGTGCCACGCCAGGTTCTCTGGCACCACAGCACCTTCCGGGTTCATGTGCTGCTTGTAGTTGCCCGGATCGTTGTAGAAGAAGCTCATGAATGGGCTGTTGGCCACGAATGGTACGATCCCATCCGCCTCGTAGTGATAGACCTTCAGCGCTCCGATCCACACCAGAACTACCACTAACCCCAACCGGGTCACCGCTAGTCCTATCCGATCTGCCTTCGCCGCGATCTGGAATAGTCGCACGATCGTATTCATTGTCGTCTCCCGTCAGAATGTCCCACGGTCACGCCCCAGGCTTCTGGGGATCGTTCGCGGGTATGCCGTCATTTTGCCCCGCAGGCAGGGAGAGCGGAATGGACGGGCGGGCCGAAGACATGGACAGATTGCTCCCACCCCGGATTTCTGTCTCGAAGACACGGAATTCGGTTGGGGAGCGGCCAGTCGCCTTCTTGAACAGGCGACTGAAGTACAATTCATCGTCATAACCCACCTCGCGGGCGATCTCCTTGACCGGGCGGAGGGTGTGGAGCAACTCCCACTTCGCGTGGTTGAGTACTCTCTCCCGGACTAATTCGGTCAAGGTCTTGCCGAGGTAAGTCTTGACCAGCCGACCGAGGGTTTTCGGCGTGGTGTGCAGCAACTCGGCATAATCGACTGGAGCGTGGAGCCGACGGTAGTTCGCCTCGACCAACTCACGTAGTTCGGGTAGTGGGGGCGGAAGTCGCCCGGAGCTGATCCCACACGCTGCCCCCTGCTGCTCGCGCTTGAGACGGGTCGCCCGGACGAGCAAAATCTTCAGGTACGACAACAGAATCTCGCCATGAGCCAGCCCGACCCCGGCCAGTTCACTACGGATGCGTGAAACGAGGTCGGCCACTTCCATTTCGTCCTGGTCATTGAGGACGACAGCCGATACGCC
>DASZJS010000844.1:0-4490 GCA_035947935.1 Gemmata sp.
GGGTGCTATCTCGGGCAGAACTGGACCAACCCGTCACCAAGGCGATGTGCGCGGAGTTGAGGTACGCGGAGTTGCAGCAACTCAAATACTGGAGCAAGGGGAGCGAACGCGGTAAGTTTCGAGTCGGCGAGGTGGTGTTCAATTTCTGGGATTGAGGCTAGCGCTCCAGCGCGAAGTTCGGAACGCGGAATGCGGAACGAGAGAAGACTTTCCAGGGCGGGGAATCTAGTTCTGTTGAAAGCGGTGAAAGCTGTTGAGTTGTTCGCTTTCAGGAGTGGCCCCGATGGAGTCGTTTGCATTCCACCCCGAACTTTTTGAGTTCCGCACCATCGCATTAGAAATGCTCGCCGACCAGGGATTTGTGTGGCTATCCGACTTCGGCTCTGTCGATATCCTGCACGATGTTTGCGGTCTGGAAGTTTGTGGGATACGCGAACAAGAAGATGCTAATACCATCTTGGCTCTGCTCCGCAAGAAGTTCTCCTCATGGTGTCATTCGCGCCTCTACTACAACAATCACAGCGAACGCGATCCGGGCTGGAAGGTCATTATCTCTCGCGATCCCGAGGACTACGAGGACAAGTGGCAGCGGGTAAGCTGAATCGAGTTACACATCGCGCGATGAGAGAAGTTGCCGGGTGAGCCACATGCACCGCGTTAAGGCCGTACTGGTCTCGCTCCTGGTATTGGTATTCCAGCTCACAGCCTTTCCGATCTCGATTTTTATCGCTCGATCCTGGCGGGGTCGATTCCAGGGGTTTGTCGCCCGTATCGCTGCCTTTTTCTACACGTCACTGCTCGTCACAATCGGGTGCGGTCTCGCTGGCGGCGTCGCGCTGGCCGCGATCCCATTCGGTGTGACAATCGCATGTTCCATATTGATATTGGGATGCATTCCCTTGATCATTCTGTTCCGCCGACCGCCTCTTGTTGGTGCTGGCCCGGTTGACTCCCACTTTTTGCAGGAGTGGAATCCAAACCTGTTTGGGTGGGACGATGTCGAGGATGAATACGTCTGGCTGCTGGTCAAGTGTATTACCTGGCTCTATCCGTGGATGCCGGACGATGAACGCGTTCAGACGCGAGACACGATCCGCCGATTGCTCGATGAGATCTGCACACTCCCGGACTACTACAAACTTGCTCGGGTCACGAGCCTGATGAGTATCGTCCTCCGCAATGGCCGGCTCGATCCGCACCATTGCTATTCCTATCAACCCGCGCCACAGGAACCCGGCGAACGGTTCGGTCTGTTCGTGTTCCTCCACGGTCACGGAACGAACTATCTGGTTCTACTGCACGCCTTGCGGCCGCTCGCTGACCGGATGCGGTTGGTACTGGTCGCGCCTACGTTCGGTTATGGGAACTGGGAAGCACCGGGCGGCGTTGAGGCAATCGACCGGGCGATCAGGTTCGGCCTGGAGGCGTTCGAGGTAAACCCCAGCCGGGTGTTCCTCGCGGGTTTGTCGCAGGGCGGGGCGGGCGTGAGCAGGGCCGCTGCTGCAACTCCAGATCGTTATGCGGGACTGGTGTTCATCTCGGCGACGATGGAATCGTCCGTGATTGACTCAGAGGCTTTTGCGATGGGGTGGAAGGGCAAGCCGGTACTGGTGATCCAAGGGCAGTGCGACCGCAATGTGACGCCGCAGTCGGTTGCTGCTGGCGTCGAGACGATGGAAGCTCACAAGGTTTGTGTGACGATACACTTTCACCCGGAGAGCGGGCACTTCTTGTTCTTCGCAAAGTTGAGTGAAATGGAACGCCAAATCGCAGACTGGATCGGCCAAATCTCGACCTGAACGGGTGAAGTGAGTGATAATTTTGGCGTGTGTAATGTTCTCGATGTCTGTTCGCTCTCTATTCTGCTACGCCGCTTGACATGCTGCCAAACAGCGAGTACATTACCGTCGGGATATATAACCTGGAGGTTATTTAACAATGCCGACCACTCGGCTTAACGCCACATTTACGGCACTAGCCGATCCGACTCGTCGGGCGATTCTCGCCCGACTGGCCAAGGGTGAGGCCACTGTGATGGAGCTGGTCGCCCCATTCAAGATGAGCCAGCCAGCCATTTCCAAGCACCTCAAGGTGCTGGAGCGGGCCGGGTTAATATCCCGGGGCCGGGAAGCCCAGAAGCGGCCGTGTCGGATCGAGGCCCAGCCGCTTGCGGAAGCCAACCACTGGTTGGAGGGTTACCGCCAACTCTGGGAAGCCAATTTCGACCGACTCGATGACCTGTTGGATGAACTGAAGAAGAAACCCAAAAAAACTAACGGAGCCTGATGATGAAGAACTCTTTGAAGATCGCAACCCCCACCGACCGCGAAATTGTGATTACCCGCATGTTCAATGCGCCACGAGAACTGGTCTGGGACACGATGTCCAAGCCCGAGTTGCTCAAGCGTTGGCTGTTTACACCAGCTGGGTGGGAAATGACGGTTTGCGAAGATGACCCACGCGTCGGCGGGAAGTTCCGCTGGGCCTGGAACGGTCCAGACGGTCCTGTAATGTCCATGACCGGTGTGTACCGCGAGATTGTCCGGCCTGAGCGGGCCGTTCGCACCGAGACGTTTGAGTTCGGCTGCGTACCACAAAGTGGCGAGCAACTGGCAACGCTCGTTCTCACCGAGCAGGGTGAGAAGACGTTGCTTACGCTCACAGTCCTTTACCCATCAAAGGAGGCCCGCGACGGGGCCATCGCCTCCGGTATGGAACGTGGCTTGGGCGCTGGGTATGATCGGCTGGACGAACTGCTCATGGGAGCTGCTGTCTAAATCGAATCGAGCCCTGGCCATCGGCTTTCAGCCTTCGACCTGGGCTGACAGAAGCGACCCTTCAGGCCGCGGAATACCGAGCCTGAAGGGCTCGTTCAATCAGCCCAGGTCGAAGACCCGGGCTTATTTTCAATCGTCTCATCATGTCGCGGCTGGTGGATTGTCGGCAGGTGGGTTCTCGGTTGGCGGGGTTGGTACTGGCTCCGACACTGCCGGGGCTGGAGTTGGAGCAATCGCGGTTGGGGCAACTGGAGCCGGAGCCGCGATCGGCTTCTTCTCTTTCTGCACCTTCTTCTCATCGGCTTTGAGCAATTCAATCACGGCCGTTACACCGGCATCTCCGAGCCGTCGATAGTGTTGTTTCAGAACCCGGGTATAGCCACCCGGTCGATTGGCATAACGAGGCCCGAGTTCCCTGAACAGCTTCTTCAGAAGCGTATCGCCGGTCGATGTATCGTTCTTGTCCCAGATGCCGGTTCCGTGCGTTGGGCCGAGCAGTGACATTGCCTGGCGGCGATAGTGCAGAGCCTGAATCGCAGCTTTTTTCTCTTCGGCTTCGCCCTTGCCCTTAGCCTCGACGGTGACCGCGTTCGCCTTCTTGGCGAAGGTAATCAACCGCTCGACAAACGGGCGGAGTTCCTTCGCCTTGGCGACGGTGGTCACGATGCTTTCGTGCGTGATCAGGGCGCGGGACAGATTCCGGAACAGACTCCGGCGATGGGCGGCATTCCGGTTAAGGTGCCGACCGGCTTTACGATGGCGCATGTGGACCTCAGAGGGTCAAGGTGTGAGGAATCAGGAGTCGGATAAGAACCCCACGCCGTGCCAGGGGCCGTGGGGGATATCCAGTAGTTAAGAGTGAAGAGTTAAGAGTTAATTGTCATTCACTCTTAACTTTTCACTGTTCACTCTTAACTATTCACTCTTTCAAGTTCGTCTCGGTGGTATCCGCATTCCGAGGCTCAGGCCGCGCTCCTTGAGCTTGGCCTCCACCTCGCGGAGTGTTGTTTCCCCGAAGTTCCGCACTTCGAGGAGTTCGTCCGGGGACCGCAGAACCAGTTCCCGGACAGAGTTGATGCCTTCGGTTTCGAGGCAGTTCGTTGCCCGCACCGACAGTTCCAGTTCGGCCAGGCTCATGTTCAGCTTGCGTTCCAGATCGGCATCGACCGTGTCCTTGACGCCAACCGATCCACCGATCTCGATCGATTCCTCCAGGGGAACCTCTGGCCCCGGCTCGGTGTACTGCACGAACGGGTTCAGGTGCTTCCGGAGAATCTTGGCAGCTTCCACCAGGGCCATTTGCGGCCCGATGGTGCCATTCGTCCAGATTTCCATCACCAGTCGGTCGTAGTTCGTCTTTTGACCGACGCGGGTTTCCTCGATGTCGTACTTCACACGAACAACGGGCGAGAACGAGCTATCGACAGGAATTACCCCGATCTCGCGTTCCTTCCCGGCATTGTCCTCGGCTGTCCGGTATCCCCGGCCGTTCTCGACTGTCATTTCCAGGACAAATGAAACATCGCTGCTCAGGGTTGCAAGGTGGTGTTCCGGGTTGATGATCTGGATTGTCTCATCGTGCTGAACATCGACCCCGCGGACAGCCCCGGGCTCGTGCTTCTGAATCCGGATGACCTTCGGCTGGTCGGACAGGTTCTTCACCACGAGGCTTTTGACGTTCAGGATGATATCCGTCACGTCTTCGACCACGCC
>DASZJS010000845.1:0-6603 GCA_035947935.1 Gemmata sp.
TTCTTGTCATCGGTGGAAGCGATGGCGGAATCTTCGACCTCGTTCCGCCCGATCCCGGTCCAGTCCAGCAGATGGTCGATGAGCTTGTGGATGTGGTCCAGATGATTGAAGGGTTTGGGTGGGGTAACATGCTTGGCCTGACTCGCCGTGCCTTGTCCGGATAATTCCCGTGACTGAGCATTCGGCATGGTGGCCGCCTGCGCTGAGAAGTGCCGAACAAGTCCCGACGAAATCAGGACACAACACGCCATTACGCCAACGTACTTGAGTGATTTCAGCACCATGACGTTCGACACTCCCTTGGTTAAGGCTGTGACCTTCGGCGAGATGGCCACGGCAGAATCTGCCGCAAACCCGATCGCGGCATGGATAGTGACATCGAGCAGCCGCGGGGAAATTGCGGCCGTTGCAGCACCTGTTGCACTTGAAGATAGCGCTGTCGCCAGCGTCCCTACTGAGACCACCACACCGCGCCGGGTTAGCCGCCCGGCCAGCAGGGACCGTCCTCGACTGAGCCTCGTTCCCAACGTCTTTGGCGGACAGCCCAACTCTGCCGCGGCTTCCTGGATTGTTAAGCCCCTGATGTCGCACAGCACGATTGGAGTGCGGTACTTGTCCGTGAGCGCGCATAACTCGTGATCCAGAATCTCCTGCAACTCGTTCCACATACCTTCGTGGATGGCTGGCGATTGTTGTGCAGCCGCGGCCTGCTCCTTGACCTCGCGTCGCTGGCGGTAGGCTTTTGCTTTCCGCGCGACGTTATAAGCGACACCATATAACCAGTTCCCAATCTCTCCGGGTCGCCGGATCGAAACGGCTTTTTGGGCGAGTATCAGGAAGGTGGCCTGGAAAGCATCCTCAGCGTCCTGTTCGTGTCGCAGCACGCGACGGCAAACACCGAGCACAATGACTCCATATCGCCGGACCAAGGCGCTAAAGGCCATCTCGTCCCTATGTTCGACGAAGCGACAGACCAATTCGGCATCGGACAGGCCAGCAGCATCCTCGCCATGCAGAACACGATTCATGTGCTGGAACGAGGCGGAAAGCGATCGCATCTTGCCCATATCAATCCTCAGGTTGCAACCGTTACAATGTACTCCCCTGTCGCCGTAAGATTCCTTCAACTTTTCCCCAACTGGCTCAGTTCGGTGGATACAGTTTTGTTGCTCTGGTAGCACGCCGCACAGAAGACGGGTATCATTTCGGCTATGCAACACTCACCCACCAGTCTGCCTCGTGTACTCGGGCCGTGGATTGCCACGGCCATTGTGGTCGGCACCGTCATCGGTTCTGGTGTGTTCAAGAAAGGTCGCAATGTCGCCGAGAATGTCCCCGAGTTCGGTATGGCGATGGCGGTTTGGGTTCTTGGGGGCGTTCTTACCCTGCTCGGAGCTTTTGCTCTGGCTGAAGTCGCGGTACTCTATCCGCGAGCGGGCGGAAATTACGTTTTCCTCCGCGAAGCGTATGGCCGCTGGGCTGGTTTCCTCTGGGGTTGGGTCGAATTCTGGATCATCCGTTCGGCATCGATTGCCGCACTGGCGACGATGTTCACGGAGTCGTTCCACGATGTCCTCAAGCAATCGCTTTATCCAGGTCAACAGGTTGAGGTGCTATCGTTCTGGGCGCGGCAATCGCTCAGCGCCCTGGTGATTGCTGGGCTGGCGGCGGTGAATGCCCGCGGGGCGTGGCTGGGTGGTGGATTGCAATTTCTCATCACTCTGGTGAAAGTCAGTTCGCTGCTGTTCATCATCGCGTTGCCCTTTGCGGTCTCTGCGGCTGTGTCGCAGCCGACATACCCGCCAAAGATCGAGTATCTCTCACCTGTCTGGCCTTCAAACTGGCTCGGTGTGAGTTGGGGCGGCTTTGGTGTTGCGCTGATTGGTGTGTTGTGGGCCTACAACGGGTGGATGAACATTGCTCCAATTGCAGAGGAAGTCCGGGAGCCGAGCCGAAACATACCCCTGTCGCTCTTTATCGGGGTGTTGGTGTTGATCGCCCTCTACTGCGGAGCAAATTTCGCTTACTACCTCATCATTCCACGCATCGAGATGGCCGGGCTCAACAAGGATACCACCGTTGCGACGGAGTTCTGTTTCCGCTTGCTGGGACCAACAGGCGCGATTATCGCCTCCGCCATTGTGATGACCTCGGTATTTGGTGCCCTGAATGGTAACTTACTCGTTGGTCCGCGATTGCTCTATGCGATGGGTCATGATCGACTTGCTCCTGCGTCACTCAGCCGACTCCATGCGAAATATCGCACACCCGTCATCGCAACAATCGTAATGGCTGGGTGGTCGTGTTTGCTCGTCCTCGCGGTTGGAGCGCTCACGCAGTATCGGTTGCCAATAATCCAGCTGGGGTTCACGGAACTCAATCTGAACATCCCCGCGGGGAAAAGTCCATTCGATGTGATGACCGACTTTGCCATTTTCGGCTCGGTTACTTTTGAGACGCTCGCAGTAGCATCGATCTTTGTGTTCCGCAAACGCATACCAGTCACGCCAGAGAATCGTCCTTACCGCTGCTGGGGCTATCCCTTAGTTCCGGCCATTTACGTTGCGATCATGGCAGCGGTGATATTCACGTTCTTCGCCACGGAAGAACAGCGGAGTGAGGCTCTCGTGGGTGTTGGTTTCATCGCTCTCGGCGCGGTAGTTTACTTCACCCTGTTCCGCGAGCGGTCGCGATGATGGCGTGGCGAGAGCAACTTGAAACCGAAGGGTTCGTCCTGTTGCCGGGCGTGTTTGCAGCGGAGGAAGTGCGAATTGCGATTGCGGAATGGAATGAGATTCAACACCAACATGCTGCGAATGAAGCGATCCTGGCAAGCGAGAATGGCCCTGCTTACGGTGCGCGCAATCTGTTGCAACTCTGGCCAAGGGTGATGGAATTGGCCCGTCACCCCGCGCTGTGCAATCCGCTTCGAGAAGTTCTTGGTTGCAGTGCTGGAGTGGTTCGCGTGTTGTTCTTCGACAAGCCGCCCGGCCACTCGTGGGCTCTCCCCTGGCACAAGGATTACAATATTGCAGTGGTTGAACATGGTGTGGAAGGGACGTTTACGAAGCCCACCACGAAGGCAGGTGTGCCGCACGTCATGGCTCCTTATTCGCTGCTGAACACGATGCTCACGGCACGCATTCACCTCGACGATGTGACGGCTCAAAATGGTCCTTTGCGAGTGATTCCGGGTTCCCATCGGTTCTACCACACGGGTGAGGATGAAACGCGCGACGTGGTTGCGATCCACTGCCGGGCCGGGGATGTTCTGCTCATGCGGCCTCTTCTCACGCATGCCAGTGGGAACAGTCAACCCGATGTGGGAAGTCATCGGCGGATTGTTCATCTGGAGTGTGCAACATCGCATCTACTTCCAGATGGTTATCAGTGGCATCAGTTCGAGTCGCTGGGAGAAGTTGAATGAAATAGCCACGAAAAGAGGAAAACCAAGACGATTGGCAGCAAAAAAGCACAAAAGTCACAAAAAAGAACGAGAGACTATGGTCAGCTAAACGAGATCGACGGGATATAATCCCAGCCTGTTCAACGTGTCAAAATCCCTGTTTTCCTTTTGTGCATTTTGAGCTTTTTTGCGGCCATTCCTCTTTCTTCCTTCTTGTTGCAATTCCTGACGTACTCCTGATCCTACAGTCTCGAAATGTACGCATGATAGACGATGCGGTAGAATCACGAGCCGCAGATAAGCCGATCATTTCGGAACCCGAGGGATACACATGCCGTTCTCCATCCGAACCCTCTATTCTGCGATGACGCTCATGCTCCTTTCAGGGCAAGTTTCATCCGCGCCGATACCAGTGGTGATTGATACAGACATCGGAGCCTACGTGGATGATGGCTTTGCGTTGGCTCTGGCAGTAGCATCGCCGGAACTCGACATCGTTGGGATCACAACAGTGGGAAGAAGCTCTGCGCCAGACCCGTTCGTGGGGCCGGGCGATGATCGCGCCTGGCTCGTTTGCCGGTTTCTCACGCAGGTTGGCATCAAATCGATGCCAGTGGCAGCGGGGCAAGATCCACAGCCCAAATCGGAGATCGATGGACAGATCCAGTATCGCCGCCATCCTGCGGCCGTTTTCAACCGAACCCTGAAGCCGGCCAAAGAATCGGCGGTTGAACTCATGGCTCGACTGGCCAAGGAACGCGATGGCGAACTGGTTATCATCTGCCTGAGCCCACTCACCAATGTTGCCCGCTTGCTCAAGGAACATCCTGACGCTGCCAAGAAGATCAAGCGGCTGGTCGTGATGGGTTGATCCATTGCCATCGGCTACGATGGCAAGCCGAAACCAGAAGTCGAATGGAACATCAAAACCGACATTCCTGCTGCGAAAGCTGTATTCGCCTCCGGATTACCCCTGACAGTGGTTCCTCTCGATGCCACGGGGATGGTGAAACTGGAAAAACCACAGCGGGATAAACTCTTCTCCGCACATACACCGCTGACGTTTCAGGTTCAGAATCTGTACGAACTCTGGGATGAGGAAACGCCGATCCTGTTCGATCCTGTCACCGTCGCCGCGGCGTTCGATGAGCAATTCCTCACGTTCAAGGATCTTCGCCTCGAAGTCGATGACAACGGGATGACACTTCCCAAGGAAGGCAAGCCCACAGCCCATGTCGCCACGGGAATCAAAACCGCGGAGTTTATCGACTGGTACGTCAATCGCGTGCGTGGGGTTGATAAGGAATCGCTTCCTCGGCCCCCGGGGAACGCCGCGAAGTTGATCGAGCCAGGATTGTTTCCGGCACACGTTCACGCATTTGAGGATTACGAGACGGATATCGAAAAGCGCTGGTGGATGTGTGGCAAACTCGAAACCCGAGATGTACCCACTCCGGGTGGCCGGGCGTGTCGCGGGGTGCTGACGCAGGATTTCGATGATCGACAGGGCGACATGAAGACCATGTATCGGGCGGTGATCTTCAATCCCGTCCCGGGTCCGCCAATGCGTGCCAACACCCGACTCCGCTTCAAGTACAAACTTACGGGCACAGATACGATCCGCGTTCAACTCTACAGCCTCACCAACGGCTACCATCGCTATTTGTCCGTTTCAGGACTCGAACAGGGGAAATGGCTCGAAGGCTGCGTGGACATGACGCAAATGCGGCGACCGGATGGCACCGGTGGACCGCTGGCCAGGGACGAGCGGATCGATGACATCCAGTTCTACATCGATCCGCGTGCGGAACTGCTGATCGATGACATTGTTCTTTACGATGCGGCATTGGCGACCGAGAAGCGACCGTTCCCCAAACGTGTGGTGTTTACGGCATGGTTTGATACGGGCAAGCAGGGCAAGGAATGGCCAGGCGACTTTGAGATCGTGAACCACGAGAAACCGCTAACGTGGAAGGCAGCGAAATCGGTTGTGGGACCGGATGGGAAGCCGCTACTTCGAGTCGGGCTCCGCGGTGAACGACGACTGGATGAGCGAACTGAACTGACTTTCCGTTACCACTTCAAGGGCGAGGGTGAGATTGCGGTGGAACTGGCATCCACGGGCAAGGACAAGCCAAATCCCAGGCAGATGTTCAAGCCAGTTGTGGGGCAGTGGGGCGAGATGACGCTGAAGTTCGCCTCCGGAAAGGCTGCAAGCGCGAATGCGATTGCGTTCATTCTGCCAGACAAATCGGAACTGATTATTGATGATGTGCTGCTTTACACCCTAGCAGAGTGATCGAACGCCGTTTTGGTGGGGTTCACGATGTGAGACCCACCAAAACCACTCACCCCACAAGAGCGTCGATGGGATTACCCTTGGACAATGCAAACGGCCGGTCGGCCTGATCGTGCATCTCGGTATGGGGGTCGAGGCCGAGGCAGTGGTAAATCGTGGCGGTGAACTCGGCCGGAGTCACCGGATTGAAAGCGGGGCGGCCGGCAATCTTGTCCGACTGGCCGTATACTTGCCCGCCCTTGATTCCACCACCGGCAAACAGGACGCTGAAGCAATCCGGCCAGTGTTCGCGCCCGGCGTTGCTCTTGGTGATCTTGGGTGAGCGCCCAAACTCCGCAGCCACCACCACCAATGTTTCATCGAGCTGTCCGCTCTTGTCCAGATCGGTCATCAGGGCATGGAATGCCCGGTCGAATGGTGGTACCAGATCATCTTTGTGTGCGGTGAAGTTGTTCCAGTGCGTATCCCAGGCAAACCCATTGATGCCTTGCGTTCGCTGCCAGTTGCATTGCACCAGCCGGACGCCTGTATCGAGTAACCGCCGACCAAGCATCACCGATTGGCCGAACAAGTTCCGGCCATATCGCTCGCGCTCCTTAGGATCGGCCGCCGAGAGATCGACAGCTTTTCGCACCGCATCCGAAGAAATCACTTCGACAGCTTTTGCCTGGCTGTCCTTGATCGTTCCACTCAGGGCAAGCTCGTTCAGCGGCATTGTCTCGGCGTTGAGTTGATCGACCAGCGACAAGCGGCGTTTCAGAGCATCGGGCTGTTCGTTCGCGACCAGCGGCAGGTGGTCGAGTTTGAAGTTATCATCGTTCGGGTTGCCGCCAGTCAGCAGTGGGTCGTACTTCGGCCCAAGAGACCCCGCAAACTGCCCAGCACGCCGACCGCCCGC
>DASZJS010000846.1:0-7325 GCA_035947935.1 Gemmata sp.
TGAATTCGCAGTCTGAACCGGGGGCTTACCTGGCGTTGTTTCCGCTCGTGAATTCCGACCGCGGGAATGCATTTGGGACAGGAGCCCTCCGACGTTCCGAGTTCAAGGCACCGCCAAAGGCGACTTATACCACGTTCAGCACGATTCCGTACTGGTTGTTTGTGGTCATGGGAATCGGCGTCTTCCTGGGATGTGTGGGGAAATCCGCGCAGGTGCCGCTGCACACCTGGCTCCCCGATGCGATGGAGGGGCCGACGCCGGTCTCGGCCCTCATTCACGCAGCGACGATGGTTGCGGCCGGCGTTTACCTTGTCGGTCGGTGTTATCCGCTGTTCGCGCCTGAAGTCCTGCTCGTGATTGCTTACACCGGGGCCATCACCCTGTTTGTGGCCGCGACGATTGCACTCGTGCAGACCGATATCAAACGCATACTCGCTTACTCGACGTGCAGCCAGCTTGGGTTCATGATGCTTGCCCTCGGCATTGGCGGGTGGGTGGCCGGGCTCTTGCACCTCATCACGCATGCCTTCTTCAAGGCGTTGTTGTTCCTCGGTTCAGGCAGCGTCATTCACGGCTGCCACCACGAGCAGGATGTGAGAAAGATGGGTGGATTGCGGCAAAAACTGCCCATTACCGCGTTCACAATGCTCGTTGGAGTTCTGGCAATCAGTGGAGCCCCTCTTCTGAGTGGGTGGTACAGCAAGGACCAAATTCTTTCCGCGGCAATGGGTTTTGGTCTCGACCACACACAACACATCCTCTTGCTCCTGCTCCCGCTCGTTACCACCGGGTTAACCGCGTTCTATATGTTCCGCCTGTGGTTCCTCACGTTTGCCGGGAAACCCCGGGATGAACACGTCCACGAACACGCCCACGAATCCCCGGCAGTGATGACCGTTCCGCTGATCGTGCTGGCTGTGTTTAGTATCGGTGTGGCGTGGGGTTGGCCGCTGTGGGAAGCGGATGCGAGTTACCTGGGACACGTGTTGGAGAAGGCCGAACCAGCGGCCGTCAAAGTTGGTTTTGCCCACGAGCGGGAAACGACGCACGAGCATCACATGCTCGCTGGAGGGCTTGCCCTGCTGCTCGCGCTGACTGGTGCTGGAGTGGCATATCGCTTCTTTGGGATGATGCAGCCGACAAAAGAGGCGATGTACGCGACGGGCAACGCCGGGTATCGGTTCCTGCTCGGGAAGTGGTATTTCGATGAAGCCTACGATGCAATCCTGGTGAACCCAACGGTGGAACTCGCGAAAACCGCTGCCGCAATGGACAAGCGGCCGACGGAAGCTCCACCGCCGCCGGGCGAACAGGAGTTGCCGCCAAAGCGGTTCGATCTCTTCACTTTGGATGGGATTTTAAACGCTTTGGGACAAGTTTTGGGTGTCGTCGGGCAGTTATTACGGAGGGTTCAAACCGGTCAATTGAGAACCTACATCCTGGCGCTGGGCTTGACGGCAGCACTGTTGTTGGGGATGCTCGTGGCTCTGCGGGAGTAGTTTTCAGTTTTCAGTGTTCAGTTAAATCCATCAGACACCGCAAGTGAAGTTTCAATGTCTTCGCTGAACACTGAACACTGAACACTGAACACTGAGGGTAAGAATGCCCGAGTCCGATTTTGTCTGGCTATCGGTGCTGGTGTTTCTGCCAGCTCTCTTCGCGTTCGGCCTGCTTCTCATTCCGAGCCGGTGGTCGGAAGTGATGCGGTGGTGGGCCTTGTTCGGCTCTGCCGGCACGCTGTCCGTCAGTCTGTGTGTGGTCGTTGGGTATTACAACCTGCTGGACCAATACCCGGACGCCAACGGATATCCTCGTTACGCCACCGAAACCCGTCTCGATGTCCGGGCCGATCAAGCTGCCAGCGACGCCGCGAGGCAGATACCACGATTTTTAGCTGAAGATTGGGTGACCCGCCGACCGTGGATCAGCCTGTTCGGTGCCCAATATGCCCTCGGGGTGGATGGCATCAGCCTGCCGCTCGCGGTACTTACCGCCATCGTCGTATTCCTGGCCGTGGCTGCAAGCTGGAAGATCGAGAAGTCCGTGCGCGGCTATCTCATGCTCGTTCTGTTCCTCGAAACCGGCGTTCTTGGGGCATTCCTGGCGCTCGACTTCCTCCTCTTCTACGTCTTCTACGAGCTGATGCTTCTCCCGATGTTCGTTCTCATCGGATTCTGGGGTGGTGGTCGGCGGCGATATGCCGCCTTGAAGTTCGTCATCTACACCTTGCTCGGCAGCGTGGGGTTACTGATTGCAATGATCGGGCTCTACACCGTCAACGTGCGCGATTTTATCGATCAGGCAGATGTGAATCAGCGGGCAATCGATCTCAGGAAGGTGAACCAGGGGATAACCCCCCAGACCGCTCTTGAGCGTGTCGAGGTTCACACCTTCGATTTCGTCACACTTTCCAAGGTCGGGCGGGCGGTAATGCTGATCCTGAGTGGACAGGAAAACCGCCTTGCCGCGCAGTCCAAGTTTGGTGAGGGGCCATCGTCCGCGGACAACGGAGGCCAGGTGCGATTGCTCGCACCGGGGGTGAAGCCCGAGGTGGCAATTGCGCGCCTCAAGGCACAGCCGGTATGTACAAAGCAGTTCCAGTATTGGTTCTTTGCGCTTCTTTTCCTGGGTTTTGCGGTCAAGGTGCCGATCGTTCCCTTGCATTCGTGGCTTCCCGATGCCCACGTTGAGGCACCAACGCCTATCAGCATGATCCTTGCCGGTGTGTTGCTGAAACTCGGAGGCTATGGGTTGATCCGCGTGGCGTTCCCGTTGTGTCCCTGGGCTGCGGCCGAGCTTGCATGGTGGGTTGGACTGATTGGAGTTATCGGGATCGTGTATGGGGCGCTGGTCGCGATGGGTCAGACCGATTTCAAGAAGCTGCTTGCCTACTCCTCGGTCAGCCACATGGGGTTTGTGGTTCTCGGGCTCGCGGCGTGGGGTTCCGGAGCGAATGCCCAGTACTGGCAATGGGGTGTGAATGGGGCGATGTTCCAGATGATTGCCCACGGCATCACTGCCTCGGGGTTGTTCTTTGTTGTGGGAGTGGTGTACGACAGGGCACACCACCGGAACGTGAATGGGTTTGGTGGACTGAAGGAGCCCATGCCGCTTTATGCCGGGTTCAGCGCCATCCTGTTCTTCGCATCGATGGGTCTGCCGGGGCTGTGCGGGTTCGTGGGCGAGTTCTTTGTGCTGCTCGCGGCATGGAATTTCTCCCCAGCGCTGGCGATACCTGCTGCATCGAGCGTGATTCTGACCGCGGGATATCTGCTCTGGACGTGGCAGCGTGTCTATCTGGGTACGAACCAGGCAACGCGGAGCTTTCCGGATCTCAGCCCGCGTGAAGCAGCATGTCTGCTGCCGTTCGTGGTTCTTGCCATTCTGCTTGGCGTGATACCGCAGACTGTGATCTTCAACTGGGTAGACCCGAGCGTCAGCGGTTGGATAGCCAATATGAGTGTGCTGAAGTCGTGATGTGAATTGCGCCCACGCGTGGGTGGGGGACGGATGTTAAGGAACACATTTTGACGGCAACCTGAATGGCAAGGCCGTCATTGCTGTCAATAATCGGATTTAGCTCAGAGGATGAATTCGCAGTCGCACAAGCCCTTTTTATTGCACTTCCAGGCTCAAGCAACAATCTCTGTCACAAATCGTCATGTGTCACAACCACTCTGCCATCTAATACGGCCACTATCATCACCTATATCATAGATATACTTATAAAGTGTTATTCTTCGCCCGTAGAAGCGCAGGGACTATGTAAGGCTACCAGTTCCTTGCTCTAGCTGGTGCAAACATGCGTTCACCTATCAGAAACAAGAGAAAAGTGCTGGATTGTTGACGGACGTAAGTTCCGAAGTGGACGAGTTACAGGATCGTTACCGAGCCAATCTAGCGAGAGCATATAATTCAAGTTACGATTCTACACCAAACCCGAGGCCAACATGACCTTGCGAAGTTCTCTGACGCTCAGTCTGGCGGTTGCGCTCGCGCTATCATCTATCGTGCATGCGGATAAATTCCCGGCCGTTCCGCCCGAGCCAAAACTCTTCGCGAGCATGTATGGGAATTTCGCGTTTAAGACCCTACCAGACGGGTCGGTCAGCGAGGGAATGCTCCTAACACTGGACGCGCAGGCCAAGGAGAAGGTGATTTGGCGGGCCAAGCTCCTCAATATCCCAAGCCGTGCGATCATCACCGAGAACGGGAAGTACGTGATTACCCTCGACTCGTGGCGCAGCATCGGGTTCGAGCACTGCCTGGTCATTTATGGTGAGAAAGGGAAGGTTATCGCGGACTACAAACTGGAGGACTTGTTGACGGCAAAGGAGATTGAGGGCCTGCCCGCCTCGGCCAGTTCCCGGGGCTGGTCGAGCAAAGACGTCGCCGAGTTCGAGGATCGCGCGACGGAGGAAGACGAACTGGTCATCCGGATGAAATATAAGGGTTGGACGAAGGTTATCCATCTTTCACTCTCCAGTGGGCGCATTATCAAGAACACTGACGCCGATTACGCAATCGTGTTTCAGCAAGCACTCACTCGTCTTAATGCCCCGCATGTGATCCGAACTGCACACATCAAAGAAGCCATCAAGTCTTTGGCGAAGGATGGACCGGCGATCGCGCCCTATTTGCTCAAGTTGTTGCGCGAGGATTCCAAAAATGGAGTCACTAAGCAGCATGGCGGTGGCTGGCCGCTCTGGGCTCTGGTATGCGGGACGCTGATTGAAGTCGGTGGAGAAGAGGAACTCATCGCGTTGACCAAGATGTTGGTGGACCCTGCTACGGCAAGCATAGTGAAGTTGGGCGCAGACAAGGCGGTCGAAGCACTGGGCTACTGCCTCGGGAAGAAGTGAGATCCCCCCTGTTAGGGCTCATCGCATAGGATGTTATAAATCGTACGCTAAATGAAACTCAATTCTTCAGCCTGAAGGGCTGGGATAACATAGCCCAGGGCAACGCCCTGGGAAGACGATCAAACAACCATATGCACCCTGAAGGAGTGCGACAATTGGCGTTTGTGGGAGGCTTAATGTCGCAGTCCTTCAGGCTGGATTGTCAAACTGTCATAAGACCCCATTCCGCCCCCGCGCGTGGGCGGCTCAAGTCTACCGTCTCAAATATCAAATAACTTTTATCGCGACAGGAGCATTGCCGACAAGGCATTGTGCAATTCAGAACTATGCGCTAAATTTCAGAAAAGTTACTGGTAATATGTACACTACTCTGGTACATTGGCTCTGAACCCAGCCCGGAGTGAATGCCGTGTTCGATGCGCCCACGCCACACGGCCGGAAATCCGAGCCTTTCAATCTTGAGTTCATTCCACCCGTGACACTTCGTATTGGCGACCGGGAGCAGCGGGTGGGAGGTGTCGTGTATCGCCTCCTCCAAACACTGTTTGGAGTCGCCACCCACGAAGCATCCTTGGAAGCGCTGGAACTGGAAGTGTGGGGCAGGTTGGTGAACCGAAATACGCTCTGGAGTGCCTGTCGCCGCGCTCGCGGCGTACTCATCAAGCTGAATCACCCGCTTCGCGTTGCCCTCGATGGCGATCGAATTGCACTGGTGTAAGCCTCTTGTAGGGTGGGTCGAGGCTTTCGGCGACCTCTCCCCCCACACGGTGGGGAGAATGGTGTTGCCTTGCGATTTCGGAAAGCTCCACGAAAAGGACAGCTTTACACCTCTCCCCCACCGTGTGGGGGAGAGGTCGCGGCGCTTCGCCGCGGGTGAGGGGGTCTTGCTTCACCCATTCCCCAGACCTTCCATCTGCGAGATGGCGGTTACACCCAAATCATTGTGGAGCAATGGGTTCACATACACACAACCATCAAATTTCGCGATTGACACGGTATGGATATCAACACTGTCTTGGATGATTCATCATTTACTATGTGAGGAATCGAGAATGAAGATCAGTAATCCACAATTGGCAACTATCAGTCACCAACCGGCGTTCGACAGTTCATCATCTATCTCTTATCGCTCATCGTCGGCCTACTCTCCAAAAGGCATGCCCTTGCTGTGGGCTCGGGAGAGTGGTCCTGTCCACGGCCCTTATGCCGAGGCGTGGTTCGATGAATTCGAGCAGGTTCATCGAGTTCGCCTGACCGCGGAGGGACGGGCGAAGGTTGCCGATTACCTCAGTCGGTATCCACACCCAATCGCTTTGTTGATCTCAACGTGGCCGGCTGCTTATCGTGCCGCCCGGGCCGCAAGACTCTCCGATGAGGAGATTGATTCACTTTGTCTTGAGGGTGTCGCACTGGCTTTCGCACGTTACGACCCAACTCGCGGTGCATCCATCGGTACAGCCGTCGTGTGGGGTATAAGGGCATCGATCGGGAACGCTGTTCGACATGCCAGACGAGCATCCGTCTTGCTCGCCCTTAGTCCATCGTCACTCGTCATTCGAGAAGAGAGCGGAGCGAGACGTCTGAATGTATTCACGAATTACGAAGGACGAGGGACTGAGGACGAGCAAGAGGTGACCCACTATCTCGCCCTCCCGAATCTTTCAGACAAGGAACGTACCGTTCTTACGCTCCGATTTGGTCTGGCTAATGACCCACCATTAACCAGTGCAGCGATAGCTCTCGTTATGGGGCTCTCAACAGAGCGGGTTCGCCAACTTCAAGAGAATGCGATCCGCAAGATCCGCAAAGCCCTCGGCCTTGATGTCGATTGGTTCGCAGCCGCTCGTTCCCGCATCACCGCTTATCTTTCATCTTTTCATTCTCACACAACAGACAACATCAAGGACTCTCGATCGACAATGCGAAATGGTGCCACGAAAGCAGACATTTGTAATCGCACCGGTGTGCCAATGTGGCAACTTCGCGAGGTCATGTCCCGACTTCTCCAGGATGGCCTTGTGATTCGAGAACGTAAGCCCATCAGCCGGGCGAGATGGTGTATTGTCTACCGCATTCGTTCGACTTGATTAAAGCCCCGAGGAGAAGGAGAAGTTGAGCGAAGTTCGTAAGAGGCTGTAACTACTTGAGGATATTCAAGCCTCGTTACGATGCTCCGCGTCGTAACGAGGTCATCCCTGATTACTGAATACCAATGCTCGATTTGTTGCAGCCTCTAAATATCAATAAAGTCATGTGTTCATAAATAAAATATCAAATTCCATTTGCCCTGTTTTATTTTGTGCTTTTTGTGCTTTTTTGCGGCCAATCTCTTCGTGGCTTTAATCGAGTCGGGAGGAGCCAAATCTACTCCGTGCCATCTTCCGAATAGGAGAGGGGCGCGGTGGGGCGGTGAGGTCTCACACCTCGCCGCCCCGTCCGCTTTCCCACTGTCATCCTGAAGCG
>DASZJS010000847.1:0-3589 GCA_035947935.1 Gemmata sp.
CCCTCGGGCGATTCCGGATATTGGTTGGGGTCGGGGGGCTGGTTGAATACGAGTGCGGGGAAGTGCTCGACAAGGTAATGTACGACCCGACGCGAAGAGAGCATTCCGATCGGTCGGCCGATATCATCGACAACTGGAAGGTGCCGATAGCCCCCCTTTTGCATCCGACGAATCGCTGTTCGAACCGGGTCTTTCGGATTTACAGTGACCGGGTTGGGAGTCATGCAAGCGCGCATTGGTGTGTCAAAAGAACGGCCACGAGCGAGAACGCGGGTGAGCAAGTCGCGTTCGGTGAAGATCCCGACCACCCGGCCACTATCCGTGACCAGCAAACAGCCAATGTTATCCTGTCGCATTGCTGCGATGGCATCGGTGATTGTGGCTTCCGCATCGATTGCGCGTGGGGGTGTCGGGTCAAGCCGGGAGATGCTATCTACACGGATGTTCCGCGACAGCTCCATCGGGTAGAGGCCGAGACGGGGCAGATTGAGACCGGATTGAGGGCGACGGCCCGAATTCGGAAGCCGACTCATTGGCGGCGATCATGTCCCACATCCACCCCGAACTGATTCTGTTGTCTTGAGTGTCGGACATCCATTATCGCGATCAAACCAGAAACAAACCAAAGTAGGGTGGGTGCTTACGTGTGAGGGTCGTGGTCAGAAGTTATTGTCGGAACGCCACGGGGGCGGACAAGACTTCACGGTTCGAGTTGGCAGTTTCCGTTACACAGCCGTTACTCGCAATACCAACTCCAAACAAGCAAACAACCAAAACTTGCGCACGTTTGTGATTCTCGATGGAATAGCCTAGCATCGATATCATCGGCAGCGTGTTCCGGTCGCGCATATCACCTGAGATACCAGAAAGCGCATCAGATTGATCCACAAGCCGATTCTCACCCCTCAAATCTACTGATTCGTTGCATCTGTGACTCCGCCGGGTACGATGTGTTTCACGCACCGACTCACCCCACGGGGTTTATTAGCATGTCTGAATCCAAAACTCCTTCTCGCCGCGAGTTTCTGAAGGCCACTGCTGCCGGAGCCGCCAGTCTGGCGGTTACTGGCATTTCGGCGGGAAGTCCTCAAGTTGCTTTGGGTAAGGCGAAGAGTTGCATCTTCATCAACCTTGTCGGTGGTCCGGGCCACCTCGACACGTTCGATCCGAAGCCGGAGGCGCCGGCCGGGTTTCGCGGCCCATTTCAACCAATCCAGACGAAGGTGCCCGGCCTCCACTTGAGCGAGTTGTTCCCGAAGCTCGCAACCCTGACCGACAAGTTTTCGCTCATCCGCTCGATGCACCACACCGCCCCGCCAATCCACGAGTGCGGCTTCCAGTTGCTCAATACTGGCCATCTTTTCCGCGATGGCCCCGAATGGCCGAACGTGGGGGCGGTGCTGTCGTACCTTCTGGCGAACGGGGAAGAATCCAATCCGTGGTGGATCTGTCCGAACGCGGTGATATCGACTGGGGTAAACGTCAGCCACGGACTAGGCGTCGGATTCCTCGGTTCCGCATTAAGGTCACCTTGGAGCTCTGAGCGAGAAGGGTATACGCGCCCATCAAGCGACACATCGATTGCGTACGACATTGCTTACGCACGAGATAAGAAGGCGCGATTCATCACCGCCAACATGTTCAACACAGTCTTCGATGCCGTTTCCTGGGATTGCCATGCCGATGGCGGTTCCCTCCGCACCGATCTGAACGACATCCGTAATACAGTTGCCCCCATGTTTGATACTTGGTTCAGTCATATTATCGAATCCCTTGACCGTCGCGGTCGCCTCGACTCCACACTCGTCGTAGCAACAGGCGAATTTGGCCGAACGCCGCAGTTGAACGCCAACGGTGGGCGCGATCACTGGGCCGGGGCATGGACGGCCCTCGTTGCCGGTGGCGGCGTAAAGGGTGGTCGAGTGATTGGTCGGACGGATGCCAAAGGCACCGAACCGACCGACCGGCCCGTTACACCACAAGAACTGGTTGCCACGATCTACCACGCCCTGGGTGTTCCGCCCGATGCAACAATCCCTGGCCCGGATGGCACTCCCGTTGCGGTTTACCCCGGCAAGCCGGTCAGCGAGTTGTTCTGAACCAAGTACACCAACGAATCGCCACGAACACCGACAACACGGCAGGAGAATGAACGTGTTCAGAATCAAATTGTCTTTCGGGATTGGTTTTCTCTGTCTCTGTTCGGCGACACTATGGTTAATTCCACCTTCCTCTGCTGCTGACCCTCTCCCGAATACCAAACCCCTCACCGAGGACGGCGACCTCGCGGCCAAGATGGTCGCGGGGATGCACAAGTACCTCGACCGGGAGCTTGCAGCGGCTCCGAAAAACCGCAATGCAAGGTGGACGGGCAATGAAGCCACACGAGAGCGGTTCAAGAAGATGCTGGGACTCGTGGATGCCAGGCTTCCGGCACGGGTGGAGTACGTCTCCGGACCCGATGAGCCAGCGGCGATCGCAGAGTCTGCTGGCTTCACAGCATATGCAGTGCGGTGGGCCGTGTTGCCCGGTGTGGATGGAGAAGGACTGCTTCTGGAACCGAAAGGCAATATCACTGCTAACGTCGTAGCGATTCCAGATGCAACCTGGACGCCGGAACAAATCGCGGGACTGATCAAGGATGAAAAGGGGCCGAAACCGTTCGCCAAGAGGCTTGCCGAACACGGCTGTCGGGTTGTGATCCCGGTGCTGATCGACCGCAACGACACGCTTTCCGGCAACCCAAAACTGAACCGTGCAACCAATCTGCCGCACCGCGAATTCATCCATCGCATGGCTTACGAAATGGGTCGGACTCTGGTTGGTTACGAGGTGCAGAAGGTACTTGCGGTTGTGGACTGGTTCCACTCACGCGACAAAGACATGCCGATCGGTACGATCGGAGTGGGCGATGGCGGTCGGATTGCGTTGTACGCTGCCGCCGCTGATGCACGCATCAGCGGCGTACACGTGGCGTGCGCGTTCGGCCCACGGGAAGGCGTTCACGAAGAACCGCTGGACCGCAACCTGTGGAACGAGGTGTGTGAGTTCGGGGACGCCGAGGTCGCCGCGCTTGTTTTAAGTGCGAGCAAACGACCGGATTTCCCAGTCGTATCCACCTACCCGCCAGCGACCGCGGGTGGCAAAACGTCCGAAGTATCCTGGCCTGAGTGGGGAGGGCCAGTTGCAAAAGCTGGTAAGGGTGGGGCAGCACCGGGGATCATTAAAGCCATCCCGGCGGCGGACGCAGCTCGTGAGCGAAAGCGGTTGGTTGCTCTCACTCCCTCGGTAAAGCCGGTATTCGGACAGGTCAAGACCGACGACGACTGGTACGGCTGGCGCGACCTTTGCCACACCCTCCTTCCCGGCGACGGGTTTCCCCACCAGGAAAAGCCCACGTACGCGATCGTGGATAAACGCAAGAACTTAGACCCTGCGATCCGTCACAAGCGACAGTTCGACCAGCTTGTTGCCTTCACCCAAAAACTCTGGCGCGATAGCGAGCCGGTTCGCAAAGCATTCTGGGCAAAAGCCGATGCCAGTTCCCCAGAGGCGTGGGAAAAGTCCTGCGAGGGGTCTCGCGACTACT
>DASZJS010000848.1:0-1694 GCA_035947935.1 Gemmata sp.
GACGGGGTGGTCAAATCCTCTTCGCGCTCACCACGCGGGAATGTCCTCCCATGTCTTTCAGCGTCGGACCCAGTTCCAGTTCAGCTTGCTCGGCGAGAATCCCACGCACGGCCGCTTCTTGCGAGTAACCAATTTCAACCAGCAACCGCCCGCCAACTTTGAGAAATCGTCCGACCCCTCCCGCAATCCGCCGGTAAAAGTCCAGCCCATCCAACCCGCCATCCAGTGCCACTCGCGGTTCGTGGTCCCGAACATCGGGAGCAAGCTGCGCAAACTCGGAATGTGCAATATAGGGCGGGTTGCTCGCAACAAGATCGAAAGCAACGCCCGATGGCAGCGGGGCAAACAGATCGCCCTGAAGGAACATGATCCGCTCGGCAATCCCGTGCTTTGTGGCGTTTCGCTGTGCCATGTTCAAGGCATCGGGAGAAATGTCGATGGCTGTTATCTGCGCATCGTTTTTCTGATGGGCAATACTGATGGCAATGCAGCCAGAGCCGGTTCCGATATCGAGAACCGATGGCGACTTTAACGGCTTGAGGAAGGCCAGAGCTTCAAGAACCAGCGTTTCTGTCTCGGGTCGAGGAATCAGAACATCCGGAGAGACATCAAACGAGAGGAGATAGAAGTCACGTGAGCCAACCAGATACGCAACCGGCCATCCGGCGACTCGCCGCTGGATCAGTTCGCGGAACCGTGTGCGTTCGGCCTCCTCCGGCTGCTCGTTGTAGCGAACAATCAGGTCGATTTTCTTGCACTTCAGGACGTGAGCCAGCAGAATTTGTGCATCGGCACGCGGGTTCTCGATCTCTTTCTTTGCCAGAAACTCAGTCGTCCAGTTGAGCAGAGCCTTGATGGTCCAAATGGTTGGCGGTGGTGTGGGCGCAGGATTAGGCGACATGAGTCCGTTCTCGCGTGGAGCACTTGGAAGTTGTGGATTGGGAGTTGAGGAGACTCACTCTGAATGGTCAATTCTGAGGAATAAGGATTGGGTAAGTATCTGAAAAATCCCCAATCCACAACTTCCAATCTATAATCCGCCTCGGTCGATTAGCCCATGTTGTCGAGTTTCCACTGCCGGACTTGTTGCCGCATTGGCGTAATCATTTCATCCAGTGCGCCGGCCATAATCGCATCGAGTTTGTACACGGTATGTTCGATGCGGTGATCGGTGCAGCGATTTTGAGGGAAGTTGTAAGTCCGGATGCGGGCGTTCCGATCGCCTGTGCCGATGAGCGATTTCCTCATGTCGGCTCGTTCTTTGTGTAGCTTCTCCTGCTGCCGCTCGAACAATCTACTGCGCAGAATCCGCATTGCCTGCTCGTAGTTCTTGCCTTGGCTTCGCTGGTCCTGACACTTCACTTCCACCTCATCGGGTGTGCCCTTTCTGTACCAGATGCGGACGGCACTTTCGGTCTTGTTGACGTGCTGCCCTCCTGCTCCACCCGCGCGCATTCGTTCCCACTCAATATCCTGTTGGTTGATGACGACCTGAACCTCGTCCGGTTCCGGAAGAACAGCCACGGTGGCTGCCGAGGTGTGAATGCGGCCTTGTGTCTCAGTCGCTGGAACACGTTGAACGCGATGGCCGCCGGATTCGTAGCGTAGAAACTGGTAAACGTCATCACCCGTCACCCCGAACGTCACTTCCTTGAACCCACCCGCTTCGCCAGGGCTGTAGGAAATTTCTTCTA
>DASZJS010000849.1:0-7084 GCA_035947935.1 Gemmata sp.
GTTCGAGAGAAGCGTATGTGATGGTGAGGATGAAGAAAATTAAGAGGACGAGACAGACATCGATCAGCGGGTTCATATCGAGGGTAGTTTCGTCCGCTGCTTCTGGCTTCGGCTCTTCCAGGTCCGCAGCGACTTCTGCAAAGGTGGGATGAGTTTCGATCGGTTGCCAGCTTGTATCTGTCGGTCCCTTAACTTCATCGGTCGGATGCCAGTTTCCATCGCGCAAGCCTGTGAGAATCTCGGCAGCTGATGGGACACTTATAGCTGTCGGAGAACCTTCCTGACGGACAAGCCACGCAGACATGGGAACCTCGGCGGGGTGGTAATCGGCGCTTGCACGACATCTGAAACCCAACGAACCATCATCGAACTTCTATTTTTGTTGGGGTGCTTCAATTACGGTCGCGGCGAATGAATTGATCTGATTCTTCTTCAGCATACCTTCAAGCTCCCGTCGGAGTTCGTACACCCGCTCTCGGGGCAAGTCCTTTCGGCAGGCAATCCTGACCTCGGGAGGGCGCTGGGCGCTGGCGAGTAGTTCACCGAGAGCCTTGATGGCATCCTCGGGTTTGGGAAGCATGTTGTGGTTGGGCTGAGGCGGTGTCTGACCTTGCCGCACAGCGTAGAAGACCGTGAATTCGTCTTTTTTGTCGATGTCGATGGTGATGGCTTCAGGGTCGTTGCTGAGCTGCCCAGCATAGCGCATTTCCGGCACATCCACAGGAGCAAGAGCCCCTGCTGCCCGCATGAGGATGAAAAAAACCAGGAGGACCATACTGACATCGATAAGCGGGATCATATCCACGTCATCGTCTTCCTCGCTAGCCGGACGACGGAAGGAAACCTCCTCGGCCTCAGGTAATTCCACTGAATCTGCAGCCGGAGCGGCGGCAGTAGTTCCGACTGGCTCGGTCGTCGGTGAGACTTCAGCAGGGACGACAACCTGCGGCGACTGGCGAGGGACGTAGTCCGCGAGCAGTTCGTAGGCACCAACGGCGACCCAGGGAACAGTAGTCCCCGCTGGTCGAACCATGTCCGCGGCTGCAAGACGACCCTCCTGAGCCCAGTCTGCCACGACGCTATACGGCACGGCCTTATAGACCGTGTTGGCCGCGACGAACCAGACATCGAATGCTTTGGGTGCCTTGCTCACATCTATTCCTATTTCAGAATGTCATTGCGATTGCAGGCGATTAAGTTAGTCTCGCTCTACCTCAGCCACGTCTGGCACCTTTACCTGGGCGCTTCTTGTCGTCCTGCCCTTCTTCCTCATCCAGGTCCATTGGCTCATCGAGTAATTTGGGGTCTTTCTTGTAGTTCGTGACCAGAGTGATGAGCTTGTGGGAGGCAACCTTGATCTTCACCTCGAATCGGCTGATCCATTCTTTGAAGAGTACGTGGCTGAACACAAGGGGAATGGCGGTGAACAGACCCATCGCCGTGGCGAAAAGGGCAAGACCGATCTTGGAAGAGTGCCCCGCGACGCCCTTTACATTTCCTTTTGTTGTCTCCTCTCCAATGGCATTGAACGTGTTAATCATCGAGATGACGGTGAATAACAGTCCGACCATCGTTGCAATTTTGGCGATGGCGAGGATCGGGGCCAGAAGGAAATGAAGCCGAGGCAACACCTCCAGTTCAGCTTCCATGCCGATACTTCGGCGCATTGCTGAGGCACCCTGCTCGGAAGCCTCCAACCCGGCTATGAACAGACGGCTGGGAATGAGACCCTTCTCGTCTTTACACAAAGCAACCGCTCCCTTGATTCCGTTTTTCCGGAGGGTTTGCTGAAATACTGGAAGAAACTCGTCCATGTCCGTCTTCGCGGTCAAATTCAACAGAAATCGCCAAATGACGAGCGATCCGGCAATCAGCGACATAATGACCAGTGGGGTTGCGAAATACCACTCATCGATAAAGAATCCCTTGACCGCATTCATGCGAGGCTCTCAAAGGCTTGCGGGCGTGTTCGGGGTAAGGGCGAGCAGCAATCGAGTGGTGTTGGCAAGGGCATCGTTCCGATAGCGTTGCCGACAACAGTTGGGCGTTGACTCAACGGTCAACCGCATTGCTACTTCGCCCGACGAGATACCTCTAGCATTATCGATCCTGAAGCCGAGAGCAAGAATACCGTGGCAAGTTCATTGGCAATCGCTGTTCACTTCCCGCGGAATCGGAATCCTTTCTTCGATTGACGCAGAACTGCCCGGGCCGCGTAGTAACCGCACATTCCGTGGACACCTCCACTAGGAGGTGTGGAGGACGAGCAGAGGAAAAGCCCAGGACACGGAGTTGTGTAAGGATTTATTCGCATCACGGGGCGTGTGAAAAGCTGCCACCAGTCGGCAACTCCACCCGTGATATCGCCGCCGATGTAATTCGCGTTGTGGCGTTGCATCGCCTCAGGCCCCATCGCATGTCGGGCCAGGATCAGATCGCGGAAACCAGGAGCAAACCGCTCGATCTGTTGTTCGATTTTGACGGTCATGTCGATTTTGGAGCCGTTGGGGACGTGGCAGTATGCCCAGCCTGTGTGTTTCCCAGCCGGTGAGCGCGTCGGATCGAAGATGCTGGGTTGTGCGAGGAGGACGAAGGGTCGTTCGATGTGTTCTCCCCGCCATGCTGCACGTTCCGACGCAGCAACTTCCTCCAGGGTACCGCCAACGTGGATGGTGCCTGCGCGGCGACAGCCTTCCGCACGCCAGGGGATGGTACTGGAAAGTGCCCAGTCGAGCTTAAAGACTCCAGGACCATAACGGTAGTCGGCAAGTTCGCGGCGATAACTGCTCGGCAAACGATGCCCAGCGATCGTGATTATCTGGCGTGGGGTGAGATCGAGTAGAACAGCGTGAGCAGGCGGGAGATGATCCACGGAATCTACTCGGCAACCTGTCTCAATTGTGCCCCCAAGACTACGGAAGTATGAGGCCAAGGCATTTGCAATCTGCTGCGCTCCTCCACGTGGGAACGGCCAACCCACGGCATGCCCCGCCAACCCGAGCATAACGGTAATGGCTGCTGCTGGAGATTGTTCCAAAGGAAGTACAGAGTGGGCGCCAAGCCCAGCAATCAAGGCCCGTGCAGGCGTGGAACGGAAATAGTGGTTTGCGAGACCTTGGCAGGAACGGATGGCTCGTAAGCCGAATTGAAGGGCTGCGATCGGTCGGCGCGGCAACCGGAATGGACCGAGCAAGTCCTCGAACAAGCCAAAGGCACTGGGCAGGAGTGAACCAAAAAGCCTGTGGTATCCTTGCCCATCTTGTCCGAGTCCATCGGCAGTTCGTTCGAGCGACTGTTCGAGAACCGCTGCGGTTCCATCATCGAGCGGGTGAGCCAGAGGGGAATCGGGTTGAATCCACTGTAAGCCGTGATCGGTCAGCGGGAGGGTTTTGAAGAATGGCGAGGCGAGGGCCATCGGGTGCACGGCAGAACAAACATCGTGAACGAATCCCGGAAGTGTGAGTTCCATCGACCGCGTGCCGCCGCCAATAGTTTCGGCGGCTTCAAGAACGAGAACCGACCAATTCGCTCTGGCTAGCGCCACGGCTGCCGCCAGACCATTGGGACCAGAACCAACAACAATGGCATCGAAGCGTGGATTGTTCATCTGAGGAAGGCTGGGGAGAGTGGTATCACAAGTAATTCAGGACGTTATAGGTCCGATGTGCGGTTCCGGATGGGAGAGGGAAGCCGCGATGGTCAGTTGAAATGCTCTGTCCAGAGGTCGCTCATAGTCGGGAAGACTTTCCGTGTGTCGCCTTGAAACACAAGCATGGGGCAGCAATTTGGAAATGTGAATCATTTTTCTCTTGCATCGATGTTCACTAGCATCAAGAATCATCACTTGCCTCTACTACCTTTAGCGTGCCCAATAATCCCGAGGTGTTCCGATGTCGCGGCTGTGTTTGCTCGCCCTCCTTGGCGCGATGTTCGTTCTTGCTGGTGGTCTCGTTGGACAGGAATCCAAGAAGGATGATTCAAAGAAGGACGACACACCTACTAAAGTGAAGGGGAAACTGCCCCAATATTGGGGGAAGATTGGACTTAGCGATGCGCAGAAACAGACGATTTACACGATCCAGGGAAAATACGGAACCGAAATTGACAAACTGAAAGCCAAGATCGATGAACTGGAAACAACCCGCGACAAAGAGATGAAAGCCGTACTGACCGACGACCAGAAGAAGGCGCTTCAAGCTGCACTTCTCGGCAAGGATAAATAATCCCAAATCCCGGAGGGTCCACCCTTAAATGAGTGGACCTTTTTTGCTTTTCGATTGCCACTTTTCACCGACGCAATTCACATGGGTCTTGATTGCTCAATCCGGTTTTCGACTTCTGCTACACCAAGCTGGGAAGCAATCCGGAGAGAACTCGCACGGGTTGGCGAGTCTCCACTGTTGCGAATGATCGATGGTCTGCCTGCGTTCCCAGATGAGATCCCGGAGTCCGGATGGAAGGAACTCAGGCTGGGGATGTCGACGGGTATGGTTACCATTCGCAGCGGTTTGGGTTTGTTGACCTGCGTGATCTGGGGTAGCGGCGACGATGCACTTCGTTTGACCTGGTCCAAAGTTATCTGGGCCTGTGCAACTGCTGGTTCTGGACTAATCGATACACCATCTGGCCCCGTATCTCCTACCGAATTTGCGAGTTCGAGTGGGTTTTCCCCCTGAACTTTCGCGAACTCTTGATGTTACCTTGGCTCGCGCTGGGGTGAGCACTGGTTAGTTGTTATGTCTTTGAACTCGTTTTTCGGCCCAGTTTCCGGTGTTCGCTGGCAAATTCGGTCACCTCGATGGCCTGGTTCGCCGCGATGTCGCGGAAAATCTGCTTCGTTCGGCTGGTCGGCCAGTCGATTTCCAGTGTGGCTACACAGTTTGCTTGACCCAGACCGATGGTCTGTTCTAGCGGGTTGCCACCGAAGCTGCTTCCCGATGAAACGTGTCGATGGACGGTCAATGGGTCGGAACCCGCGGTGACCACCTTGATCCGGGCACCAATGGCGGACAGATTGGTTTTCTTACCTACGAGTTTTACCGTCAACCAGTTGTTCGCATGGCCAGGATTCTGGAAGAGGATGTTGTGATACTTGTCCCCGTTCGCGACACCACCCATCTGGATGAACACGTCGATGTTGCCGGTTCGACGAAGATCGCCGCAGGCGACCCCGTGGCCTTTCTGGAGGTGTCCCGTCCCACTGGAACCGGTGACCTCAGCGAAGCGCTTGCCGCCGACGTTCTTGAACATTCGATTGGGAACCAGCATGGCCAGATCCGGGTCGCCCGTGCCAAGGTAGAAGTCGAGGAATCCGTCGTTGTCGAAGTCACCGTAGTTGCTTCCCATCGCTGCGAAGACCATGTCGAGGCCTACCTCAGCAGTCACATCCCGGAAGCCCTTGCCCCCCATATTACGATAAAGTTTGTTGGTATCAGGCCGGCTGTGCGGATGACCCTGTAAACCCTTGATCACATCCCCCAGGGTTCGGTCGTAGGAGGTCGCGAAGATGTCGAGCCAGCCATCGTTGTCGTAATCCCAGGCCCAGCAGGAAAACCCGACTGTAGGGCCGTGTATGCCCATTGCCTGTGAAACCTCTGTGAAGGTGCCATCGCCATTGTTGTGGAACAGTTGGGACGGCGCGCCCCCCGAATTGCAGATAAACAGATCTGGCCAGCCATCGTTGTCGTAGTCGATCCAGGTGGCACCTTTTGCACACCGGCCATCCCACTGAAATCCGGCCCGCGCAGCCACCTCCTTGAACGTGCCATTGCCCTCGTTGTGGTATAGGCGGTTTGGCTGGCGTTCACAGCAGATGAACAGATCAAGGAAGCCGTCGTTGTCGTAATCGGCCCAGACAGCGCAAGGTGAGTTTACCGGGTCGAGCAATCCGGCCTCTTCGGTGACATCGGTGAAGACACCATGCCCATTATTCTTCAACAGACTCGGCCGGATAGGCGAGTTCAGCCACGCTCCACGTACGACGAGAATATCCAGATTACCATCGTTGTTGTAGTCCGCCTGCACGCAGTTGAAACCGCCCAGTTGATTCGCCAGGCCCGCCTGCTCCGTCCTATCTTCAAACGTGCCGTCCCCTTTATTGTGGTAGTAGGACATGGGCTCGGTGAGATCGCGTGTGGTGACAACGAGGTCGAGCAGACCGTCGTTATCGAAATCGTCCATGATTACTCCGCCTGACATACTGAAGCGATCAACTCCGGCTTCAGCGCTGACATCGCGGAACTTGCCGATGTCGAACTCACTGGACTCGTATCGGTCGAGAGAGAGAAGATGTTTCCGATCGACCTTCGCAGGATATTCCCCCAATGTCATGTGAGCCACATTCAGCAGCCACTGAATTTCGAGGTCATCCGGGAACTGCTTGAGGTATTCCGTGAAGTGTTCGATCGCTCGCCGAGAGCCAATAGGGTTGGTGTGAACCGCAGCAGGCACAATGGGCAGGATGCAAGAGGATGCCCCGCGGCAATGGACGCAGTTCTCATTCTCACCGAGACGCAAGGAACTTACGCCCTGGTAGTAGATGAGCGAGTATAGCCACTCTTCCGTTAGCTCATCGCTTGATTGGATAGCGGCCCGCATCCCTTCCAGAACACTGTCGGCCTGCAGCGGATCTCCTTCGTAGTTGAAGAACATTGCCTTCAGGAGCATGAGCTTGATCGAATCCTCACCGATTGGCTGATCTGCGGCCAGAATCCGTTCCAGTTCCTCAATGTTGCGGTAACCTACTCGCCGCCAAAGATTGCCGATCTCCGGTAAAGTTGCGGTCAGTTTCCACGAAGGCAGCACGGTGGTGATCGCGACATACCCGCTTGTGTCGCTTATCTTCTGCGGTCGATAGGTGAGAATCTTTGGGTCGCCACCGGGCATGGGAGCCGGCACGTTTGAGGACCGTCCCTTCCACCAGGATAATGTTGCGATTCCCGCGGCCGATGCAGCCAGACTCCCGAGCAGAAGCCGGCGCGAGATGGTCTTTGGTGGAGGTGGCATGGATATGCGCTCGGAGACGGCTCTCCGCGGGTCACTAAACTCGTTGCAGCAAATCGAGGTTTTGGGGTTCCCTTGGGCG
>DASZJS010000850.1:0-3535 GCA_035947935.1 Gemmata sp.
CACAAGGATGAGTTGATCCGCTGAGTTATACCGATAATCGGTCTTCCACTCATCCCCCGTTAAGAAATCCACATATACGTCGAACAGCACCTGTCCGAATGCATTGGTGTAAACGTTGTTCGTGTTCTCTCCCGGCAACCCTTCCACTGTCACCGTGGTCCAGGTGTTCGGATTGAGCAATCCCGTGCTGGAACTGGTGTTCGTTGTGTAAGTGTAAGTGAAGTCGGCTTGGCCCGCGATTCTCGCTCCCGCTGTTCCACCTCCCAATCCCGCAACTCCCACCTGGGTCACCTGGCCATCTGAACCATACTGGATTGTCAGGTCGGCGTAGGGTGCCACAGCCGAATTGCTATACGTGTCCAGATTCGTGCCCAACGCGGCGATCAATTGCTCGTATCCCGCCGTGGAAAACGAGTATTCCAACAATCCCGCCGAGCCACTGCCACTTCCCGATCCAGAGCCACTTCCGCTTCCCGAGCCAGAGCCAGAACCGCTCCCCGAGCCACTGCCACTGCCGGAACCCGATGTGTAATAGCGATAATACGCAGCGCTGAGGATATTACTCCCCGAGTCTTCGGTGACCGCCGTCATCAACTCGCCGGCCTGCCCGTAGGTATTGGAATTAGTGTAATAGGTGTAAGTCGTCGTCGCGATTGTTGACCACGAGCCGCTCCCGACTTTCGTCTCTTGCGTGACCGTTGACAGGAGACCGACGTTCGCCCCGGATGTCAGATAGGTGGAAACGAACTTCTCATATACTTCACTCGCTCCACTGCCGCTGGTCCGATCCACCTCGGTTGGCGCGCCCGCCGTGTTCCACGAAGATGTACTGGTCACATCGCCATTGGCATCGGTGACGCTCAGCAGGCTTCCGGCCAACGAGGTCGTGATAGAACCTGAGAAATCGTTGAAGGTGGACGTCGTGCCATCGACCGTGAGAACGTACCAGTGATCGGTGGTATCGTGCGTGAGAGTGGCATCGAGCCCGAAGCGGGCATGGTAGCTGCCCCCGTAGAGGTCGAAGAAGTAGGCACTGGAGCCTGTTACGATGGCAATCCCACTGTCCCCATTCACCTGAGCGAGGTGTGGGGCTTGCGTCTGCGTGGCCAGATTCCCGGACATCCCGTCGGAGTAACCGTTGGCGCTGGTCCAGTTCCAACTCTCGCCCCACGGGGTTCCGAACCCGTTGGAAGTCAGGTCGGTGCGAGACACGCTGATCGCACCCGTTCCATAAACGACTCCGCTCACCGACGTCCCCACGCTCGCAGCGATGCCATCGCCGGTGGGGATCGGGATGAGGCTCGACCCACTGCCGGGTGCCAGATCGGCCGGTGTACCCGAAGGTGTAGCCTGGATGGTGATCTGGGCAACGGCAGAAGAACTGGCACTGGAGTAGTTGCTATCGCCGCTGTAGGAGAGATTGAGGTTGTAGGTGCCGGTGGTGAACGGCAAGTCAGAAGTCGTCAAAGCCGCCCCGCCTTCTCCCGTCATCACCGTGGTTAGAGATGCCGTTCCGATGGTGTAAGAGGTGATGCCCGAGGAGAGCGAGAAGGTAACGGTGCCGGTGGGTGTCGGGGATGCCGGGCTTGGTGAACCGCTTACGTCCCGCGCAACATCGACATCGGCCACCAAGGTCTGACCGACTGTGAGAGTGCGGTTGACGCCGGAGGTCACCACACCGCCATCGTCCGTGAGGCCATAAAGGATCGACATGGTGGTTGGAACCAGTCGCTCTTCCATGTTTTCGATATTCAGAAGCACGGATCGTCGGGCTGGTTTTTGCTGGCCGTCGAACAGGTGGGCAATCCATTTGGGGAGTTTCTTGAGCCGACTGAACAAACTATCAGAAGATGAATCGCGACGAGTGAGAGCGGGGGAGCGCATCGGAGAATCCTTCTGTGTGGAGAGGAGGCGGCGAAAATGCCGCTGACAGAAACGATCTCGCAGTTCGACAAACGGATTACAAGTTCCTCGAACAATTTTGCTGGTTTTGCGGCATGATCCATCTCCTCAACTTGCCGGTAAAGAATATTCTTGAGCCAGGATTGAAAATCTCAAAAACTGACCAAATAACGATCAGCACCCTATATAGAATAGAATTGAGAATCTGGCCAAATTGCGATCAGCCTCTGTCATGCACTCCTGCCCAATTGGCGTATTCAGGTTGCGTGTTGGCAACAGCAACAGACCGCACAATTGAAATGATATTGTTCATATCACTTGATTATTTTAGCTACGTCATTCAGAACTGGTCTATTCCGCCAAACAGACTCAATTGATGCCGAGATTTCGCAGGTTCAATCAAGGAAAGGGTTTTGCGTCGCGATCATCCCCATGAATACGTGGGGTGATTCAAAGCGTGTGACAAGCGATTGGTTGCCCAGGGCTGCTCCGGCCGATCGCTCCGTTGAGAGATTGATCGAAGTGGGTAACCTATCCTCGCTTACTGAGCCATATCTGAACACCGCGATGGATCTCGTCATAACGTCCACGCATCACACTGCGGAACGCGTCAATCGCCAGCGCCGGGCAATGCTCTTGCTCAGCCGATCCCTGCCACTGATAGTCATCGAATCCGAGCAACCCGCCCGCCTTCAACAACGGCCAGGCCAACGTGGCATCCATCAACACATCAGGGGCCTCGTGCGAACCGTCGATTAACACCAGATCGAATCGTTCACCCGACATTCCTCGGAGGACATCCTGGCTTCGGCCCACATGGCCCGACAGCTTAGTTCCGAACCGGGCCGTGTTGGCACGAAAGCGGGCTTCCAGGCCCGACAAATCCATTCCGGCGTGTTCCGAACCGCCCGCGAATGTGTCGATCCAGGTCAGAGTCGCATCGGGATGAGTGAGGACGTGGTCGAGTAGCCAGACGCTGCTGCGCCCCTCGAACACGCCGACTTCAAGAGCATGCACCGGCTTTCCCATCAACGGGGCCAGGATGCGTTCCCACAACTGTTCATGATTCGTGAACCAGTCTTCGGTATATCCCGAGGCTGGTGCTGGGGTGGCTGGCGGTACGGCTGGCAGCGGTTCTCCAGGACCAGCGCTGGGCATGTAAAAGGTGTAGTCACCGTATCGGTCCTTGCTGCTGCCTGCATCCTCCCAGCCGTAGCGATAGGCCCCGACATGCCAAAGCCGGATCGTGGAATCCGCGACCACCCGGAAACCACATTGCTTTGCTCGTTCGCAGAAGGCGTAGTCCTCGGAGATGGCCCAGGGTCCGGTCGGTTCAGAAACTGCCATCGGAGCGAAGAAGGGCACCAAAGGTGAATCGAAGCGTCGGTTGCAGATGGGCAAGGCAAGTTGTTTGTGAACCGTCTGGAGGACCTCTCGGCGAGTGTGGGTGAACCCGAACCCGCAATAGCGGATCTCGACAAGCCCCCCGTGCCGGCCAAACCGAATACCCGGCGTGCCAGGGAGGAACTCACAGGCAAACTGCCGCGGTCCTTTCTTCGGATAGATGCCGCAAGTGATCGGGAGGTTATGGGTACGGAGTCGGTCAACGTCATTGGGATCGAAAGCGATATCG
>DASZJS010000851.1:0-4129 GCA_035947935.1 Gemmata sp.
CCAGTTCGTTGGCTCTTACGATTGATGGTGTTCAACTCGCCGACGAGCCCACGATTCAGGTGAAGGCCGGTGCGGTGAATGGCAGCAAGACGACCGTTGGTTTCGCAGCAGGGAGTGTGGTCTCGGGCACAACCGATACCACGACCATCTTGCTTGAGGACGCCGCGGGCAACGCCATCTCGGGTCTCAAGAACAGTGCCTTCGTCCTCGCCTTCGCGAGAGGAACGAGTACCGGGGCATTCGGACGCGTGACGGAAACGACAACCCCCGGTACTTACATGACCGCCTTCACTGGAGTCCTCGCTGGCACAGCGAGCAAGCTCATTCTGAAAGTGAACGGCATTGTGATCGCCACTCACCCGTCAATTCAGGTTACGTCGGCCGCCCCGAGTGGCGGAAAAAGCCTCGTAAGGTTTGCGGCATCGACAGTAACTTCGGGCAAAACCGATCAGCTCATCATCGCCGTCAAGGACCCGGCAGGGAATGCCATCACTGACCTCACGAACAGCGACTTCGCCCTCCACTTCTCGTCCGGCACAAGTACGGGTTCGTTCGGAACCGTCACCGAAACGGCCACACATGGCACTTACACGGTTCCCTTCACAGGCACCCTTGCCGGAACCGCCAGTGCCCTGACCGTTACCGTCGATAGCGTTCAGCTCAACACGCAACCGAAGGTGAGGGTGAATGCGGGGCATGTGAGTGGCAGCACGTCATCGGTGAGTTTCGCGGCATCGACGGTTGCGTCCGGAACAACCGAGCTGGCGACAATTGTGGTCGAGGATGCGGCGGGCAACGTCATCACCGGATTGCCTGGCAGTGCCTTCGCTCTGAGCCTTTCAAAAGGCATGAGTACCGGTTCGTTCGGGACAGTGATTGCAACAACAACCCCTGGAACATACACCGCCTCGTTCACCGGCATGATCGCTGGGACAGTGAGGGCTTTGACGGTCAAAGTCAACGGTGTGCAACTCATCACCCAGCCCACGATTCAGGTGATGCCCGGGACAGTGAATGGAGCGAAATCGACGGTCACTTTTGCGACTTCGGCAGTGATCTCGGGGAACACGGACACGCTGACGATCGTGGTCAAGGATGCTGCAGGAAATGCTATCACCGGCCTTCCCGAGAGTGTCTTCGACTTGGGCCTTTCCGGCGGGACGAGCACTGGATCGTTCACAACCGTGAGCGAAACTCAAACGCCCGGAACATACACTGTGGTTTTTACAGGTGCAATCGCAGGGACAGCCAGCACTCTGAGCGCGAAAGTCAGCGGTGTTCAGTTCCTCAAGCAACCCAAAGTGACCGTGACCACTTGAGTGCGCTGGTCTGTGCCTCACAATGCGAAGCTCAACGCAACATATTGCCGAGCCCGGAGTTTTGAACTTGGCTCGCTGATTATATTTCGGCATTCAAACTCCCCATATTCAGGGGGGATACCGGGTGCCGCACACGATGCCAGATTCTTACTCCCTTATAGCCTCATCTTTTCACCGCCCATTTAGCGAGCATTACGGCTTTTGTCGCTTCTTTCGCCGCTTTTCAAGTTCGCGGATGTAAGGTCCTGTTCGAGTCGAGTGCGTCCGGTGTCGTCAACGAGGCCATGAGAAGTATCCAGGCGCTGCAGCCGACCCCACCGTCCGGCTGCTTGGGATGGAGAACTCAGCGAGGCGTGGCGGCTGAGCTTACGTGTTCGACGACCGTTCACGGGGGCGTTTCGATGTGGCGTTGGTATCGGGTCGCTGTCGTGCTATCCGCCCTGTGGATTGTCACACTTGCCGTTTACGGCAGTTTAGCGTGGGCCTACCGCGCCATTTACACCTTGCGTTCGTCGATGTCGAAGCCTGGGAGTTCATGACCGGGAAGAAGCTTCGGTGGCGGTTCAACTGGCCGCTATTCGTTGGGGCGTGCGGAGCGGGCGGATTGGCCGCGACCTGGCTCTTGGCAGCCGGTCCCTTGCTGATCGGTGCCGTTCGGCGATGGAGTTACTGCTCGTTGGGTAAGCGCAGCCGGGTGGCAGGTACGATCGTTCTGTGCGTAGGATTGCCTCTTGGAATTACGGCTGCCTACTTTGGGCTGAGGTCCGAGCCGGTTCCGGAGCCTTCGGAGCAAGACGCCCGAACGGACTTCGTGGCATTGCTCGCGGAGGCGGGGGTGGATGGCCAGGTGTCTCAGTTTCGCCGCAAGGCTTGGCTCCGCGATACCATTCGCTTTGAGGTCGCCAGCGTTGGTGGCGGCAGGTCCGAGACTAGACCGCTGGCGAAAACTTACGAGATTTACCAAGCAGCGTATGAGGCGGAATTGGCATTTCGAGGCGATTGTCGAATTCGGGAAAACTTCGTGCTGATGTGGTCCCCAGCTAACTCGGTTTCCGCCGGAGATGGGATGATGATGACGCATGAGATGAAATCGTTTCAAAAAGGAGAACGGATTCGGATACAGGGTAAACTTCATTACCGACTCCGAGGAAACCAATGGGAAATATGGTCTGCTGACAAGATCGATGCCGGAAACTAAGTTAAGAAGCCGAACGAGTTGTTGCAGCCGACCGGGGCCGCCACCACACGGCACATCACCATCTTGCTCAGCGTTGAAAACGGCGATGTCGTTCGCTTGATTTGCACGCGGCGGTCCGCTCGACGTCCGCTCGACCGCCGCCAGATGACGATGCTCCGTTTCAGAGTACCCTTCGACCACCGATGGCCGCGTCGAACCTCTTCCCGACCGTCCTTGCTACTCAATCATCGGCCGGGCTTTGGGGAGCGAGGGGTCGGAATTGGGACAAGTCCGAGTTTGGATGAGGTGTCGCGTCATTCGGTGTGTCTAGGTGTGGCGATCGCTGGCTCGGCACATGGCGACCCTTCCGGAAAAGACTCCCCTGTTTTCATGACTCGGCATCCTGATTCGCATGGGCAAAATCAGACCGGTTTTTCTTCGGTTCCTCCAAACCGGCCACCGGGCTCGCTTGCGCTCAAGTCATTCAACTCCTACCATCCCAGAATGAAACCCATCACCGCTCTTGCTCCGTGGTTTGGCAGTAACCGCACGCTCGCTGAAAACATCGGCCGGGCTCTGGCCGGGTGCGAGTGGGTCGGTGTGCCGTTCGCTGGCGGCATGTGTGAGTTGCTCCACATCAAGGCCCGCTCCCTGCTCGTGAGCGACCTTCACCGCCACGTCCTGAATCTCGCCGCGGTCGCCGCCGATCCGGTTCTCAATCCCCAACTCCGCAAACGTCTGGCCGGGCTTCCCCATCACCCAGACGTTCTCCGTGCTGCACAACTGCGGTGTATCAACCGCGAAACTGTTGCGGAAGGAAAGGGGTTCGGTCGCGAGATCGCCCCAGACATCGACTGGGCATGTGATTATTTCGTGTGCTGCTGGTGGGCTCGAAACGGTACCGCTGGAACCACGAGAGAATTCGAGGCCGGGCACTCAGTGCGATGGGATGCCGGAGGTGGTGATTCTGCCCTTCGAGTTCGGAACGCGACCGAGGGAGTCGCCCAATGGCAAAAGGTAATGCAGCGGTGTACCTTCGTCTGCCTCGATGCTTTCGCGTTCCTGGACCGCGTGCAGGACAAGGCAGAACACGGGCTCTACCTCGATCCGCCCTCTCCCGGACCCGGCGACAAGTACAAGCATCGGTTCACCGAGGCCGATCACCGGCTTCTCGCCGCTCGGCTCCTGGAGCTGCGGACATGTCGGGTGGTGTGCCGGTTCTACGATCACCCGTTGATTCAGGAGCTATATCCGGAAAATCAGTGGACATGGGATCGGTTGACGGGTCGCAAACAAACCAACGAGGTCGGTCCCGAGGTTCTGGTGACCAGAAGGCACAAGTGAGGAGGAGGACAGAATCTTAACCGCGCCCCTGGTCGCCACCGGTCCTGGATGAGGCCTCAACCCCCGCTTGCGGTATACCCAGTTCTACCCCACTCCTGTCCCCTCTCCAGCCCTGGAAACATTTCCAGCCCCATCCAGCCCTGGAAACGTTTCCACCCCTGGCCAAAGTCAGAGTGATGCGAGGGTCGAGGATATCTCAGTGCATCCGGCCCTATACATCTCAAACCTCTCTCCTTGTCGCCCAGCGGCAAGCGTGGTCCAATAGCGTTGCGTGGAACACTGGAGGAGG
>DASZJS010000852.1:0-2812 GCA_035947935.1 Gemmata sp.
GTCAGCCGCGATCGCACTTCGCCGCTACATCCCGGGCAGGCAAAAGCATCCATCGGCGAAGCAATCCCAGCAATGACGAGTGATGCGGTGACGAGACGGAGCATACAATCGCCCTCGGGGTGGCTTTCGAGAGATTGTCATACCGGATCGGCCACGACCGCGGAAGGGGAGTTGTCGCGCGATATTCGTTGGATGTTGCTGCTAACATCGCGAATCGTCGAAACTCCTTCACGTTATCAGCCGGTCGCCGAATTGCGACGAGAGCAGTTCAAAGCCAGCACTCCCCAGCAAGTTCCCTTTCACCGACAGGAGTTGTAGTTGCCTGAGCCGTGGGTTGTTCGCAAGGGATGCTGTTACTGATCCATCCAGGCGGTTTGCGTCAAGGATCAATTCCCGAAGGTTCGTAACAAATGGCGATCGAGCGAGGATGTGCGCAACAACGGGACCAGCCATGTAACCGCTGGCATCCACGGCCACCGCCGCAGTCGCCAGAGGAGAATCGAGAGCGGTGGTCAGATACCCAACCGGGTCGCCTTGAAGGCTACTGCGATGAAATGTGAGCCGAACCTGCCGCGGCGAAACTGCCAGTCGACGAAGTGCCCTCAGATGATCCGCTCGCACTCCGACACCTTCAAAGGCGATCGTCCCAATTGGCTCCATGGTAAATATCGTTGGGAGGTCTGCGATCAGGTGAACGAGTCGAGCAGGGATTCGGAGAGTTGTGAGGAATCCACGGTTGAACTGACAGAATAGATCCTGCCATCCCGCTTTCCATCCAGCTGGCTGAGTGGCCCGACCATACCACCACCAACCGTATGCGTGAAACATCGCGCCAGCCTTGCGATTGAGTCGCTCGCGCTCGGAGTCTTTCTCGGGGAGTTGGGCAGCCGCACACTGCACCCGGGCAAACTCAGCCCGAATGACATCAACAGCCATCCCGCGTTCATCAAAGCCAGTCTGCAAGGACCAGCCGGGTGCTGATCTCAGCAGGTTCGGTCAGAATCGCCCGGAGAAGCAGTTCGCAATCTGTCATGATGTCCCTCCCGGATAAGAAGTGGGGGAAGGACGCATGGTTCACTGAGGAGGTTCGCTCCCTGGAGTGTTATCTGGACGCACTTCCCGCCAGAGTAGCTCCCGGCCACCCGCGTAGGTTTCACTCGCCCGGTAGTCGTGCAGTTTCGCTTGCTCGCCCGGCTCCAAACTCCAGGCATCGAAGTTCACGTAAAACAGCCCGTTCAAGTAACCAATCCGGGCATCGGCGATTTTCACCTTCGCCAGGCTTGGTCGCATCTGGAAGCGGAACTCTTCCACACCCTCCAAGCGCAATATCAACCGAACCGACCCAGGCTCGACGCCGAGGCCCTTGATTGCCTCGCGGACTGTCAGGTGGAACTCGATGGCGACTTCCTTCGGGCGGGGATACACAATCCGCACCCGACGGATTCGGCCACCAACCAACCGATACTGCCGGAGGAACCGGGGCAAGTCGTTCGGGCCAAGTCGCTCGAACATGGTGCATCCTTTGGATTTCCAATAGCTCACGTACCCCAACTCTTCAGATCGCGAACCACCTCGGCAGCAAGCCGCGTGTAAATCCCGCCGTAGAACCGGAACGTGCCGTAGAAGTGAGCCACCGCGACTTCGTTCAGCCGGTCCATCGCTTCGGGTGCGAAGTTGAAGTATTTACGCACATCGAGTCGGATGGGGTCGGAGGTCGAAAGCACGTAAACAACGAGGCACTGTTCCCCACCCCACTCGGCCATTGGTATACCGGACGCCAGTCCCGCCCGGATCAGCCGTTCGATTTCCGCGAGCGATACTTCTCGCGTACAACCATAATACCCGGATGTGCCTCCCTGATAAAACTCCGGAGGCCCTTTGGCCTCCACGGCAAACTGGGCGAGTCGTTCCCGGAAAACGTTCTGAATGGGCCGTTTACCCGTTCCTTCGGGAATTGGTCCTGCCGGCAATGGATCGGTCGCACCAAACATTAAGGGACGTGTTTCACCTCCGCCCGCAATCCACTCTAGAACCGCATCCGGACGGCGGATGGTGAGGATATCGGAATCGATAATCATGCGGCGTGGGGTCTCGCACCACAGTTCGGTGTCAATCACACGCCGCCAGCTTGCATCGCGAGCCCGCCACTCGGCAAGAAAGGGATTCAATTCTTTCTTCGCACGTTCGTCGGCTTCGGTAGTAGAGACTACTAGAACGCCGGGGACATGCTTGCGGAGCAACGCCTCATCGTCTTGCGTGAGTGAGCCATCGGAGTGCGCTGCAACGCGAGCAAGTGGACGGAACCTCAGGAACGACTTGATCGCCACAAGATACATCAGCAAATCGGACTGTCCGAGCATCGTGTGAATGGTACACGCGGCGACCGGGTCGCACGGAGTTGGCGGAGTGTGGTAAACACCTCTTACATTGAACTTGAAGCGGGCGTTGTTCAGTCGCTTGCGAAGCCGATAAAACATTTTGATCTTCACCGGAAGGAGCCCGGACCCACCCCGTCGCTAACGCTCTGGGTTCACCAGGACACGGGATCTTTTGCTGTCCGGGCGAACCTAGAGCGTTAGCGACGGGGTGTTCGGGTCCGGGTCAGACAACGATTTCACACGAGTGAGTCGAACACGCGAACGCCCGACCAGTTCGGCTTGTTTTCCTCAACAAATTTGATGTGCATGGGGTCGATCTGGTAACCGTCGTGGGCCACCTTGTCGGTGAAGACGAGGTGCAACCCGACATCCCAGTCCAGGACGTTGACCTCACGATCCAGTTCCTTGCACAGCTTGCCCGCGGCAAAAAACAC
>DASZJS010000853.1:0-5165 GCA_035947935.1 Gemmata sp.
TTGCTGAAATCGGCTCAGGCGAGCAATTAACCGACAAAGCACTCATTAAGCTTTATCAACTCCGGGGAAAACTCCCGGACTGGAAGTGAACACACTACGAGTGTCCCCGTGTAAGATTTACAGACTGCGAATGCGTGAAAGCATCCTCATGACTTCAATTTCGCTTCCGCTTGCGTCGGGAGGCACCCTTGAGGGCGACTACCTGCCGGGAACAGCTGACCCGACTTTTGCGGTATTATGGATTCATGGATTTGGCAGTCATCGTGGCGGTGAGAAATCCGAAGCGGTTCGAGAAGAGTGTGCGAAACGGGGTTGGAGCTTCGCAGCGTTTGACTTCCGAGGCCACGGTGCTTCCTCGGCGACAATGCACGAATTGCGAGCCAGTGGATTGCTCGAAGATCTCGCAGCGATCCGCGACTGGCTCAAGGATGTCCGTGGGCACACACGGCTGGGGTTGGTGGGGTCGAGCATGGGCGGTTTCGCTGCCGCCTGGTTTGCAACGCAAAACCCGGATACAGTCGTCGGATGCGTTTTACTCGCGTCTGCGTTTGGGTTCCTGGAGCGACGATGGTCACGCCTCACGGATGTCGAGCGCGAAGAATGGCGACGAACCGATCGGTTGCGCGTGAAGAACGAGTGGGTTGAAACGGAACTTGGGTATGGGTTTATTGAGGAGCGGGATCAGTTCCGATCCGTCGACCTTGCAAATACATGGAGGACCCCTGCTCTACTGATTCACGGGACTGCAGATGATGTGGTTCCCGACAGCGATAGCCTGGCTTTCTTTCGCCAAGCCGCATACCCAGGTATTGAGCTATGTTTACTTAAAGCAGGCGACCACAGACTGACGGTCTACAAGGATGAAATTGCCGCGAAAGTGGGCCTGTTCTTTAGTCGGCTGATCCGAACCTGAACCTCCACATCGGAGATTCCCTTGCGCTATGCACTTTGTTCGATCGCTCTCTGCCTCGCTACTGTTCCTGCGTTTGCTGCAGAGCCAACTGAGCTGGTCGATTACGTCACCAAGCCAGATAGTTCGTTCTCGTGGAAAGTCGCCGATCGGACGGTAACCGATCTCGGCACCGTTTATACGCTCGATCTCGTGTCGCAGACATGGCACGACATCAAATGGGATCACAAGCTCCAGGTGTATGTGCCAAAGGGGGTGAAACCGCAGGCCACGATGGTGTTGTGGAACCAGGGCGGGTCACCGGGTCTCACCTCGGGCCTACTCGGCCTTGAATTCGCGGCGAAAGTGAACTCGCCTGTGGCGTTTCTCTTCGGCGTCCCGAAACAACCACTCTTTGGTGGAAAGACTGAAGATGCCTTGATCGCCGAGACATTCGTGCGATACCTGGAAACGAAAGATGGCACCTGGCCGCTTCTGTTTCCCATGGTGAAAAGCATCGTCCGCGGAATGGATGCTCTGCAAGCATTCGCCAAGGAAGAATGGAAACATGAGCTTAACAATTTCATAATCGCGGGGGCTTCAAAACGTGGATGGACAACGTGGCTCACGGGTGCCACCGGCGACAAGCGCGTCAAAGCGATCGCGCCACTTGTGATCGATACGCTCAACATCCCCGTACAAATGAAGAATCAGATCCAGGCATTCGGCAAGCCGAGCGAGATGATCAAGGATTACGTGGAGCGAAAGCTGATTCCGATACCGCAGACAGAGGCAGCGCAACGGCTCTGGGTCATCATCGACCCTTGGACCTATCGAGATAAGATCACCATTCCAAAGATGATCGTAAATGGAACCAATGATCCTTATTGGCCGCTCGATGCTCTGAACAGCTACTGGGATGGGTTGAAAGGCGACAAGTGGCTTCTTTACGTTCCAAACGCCGGCCATGACCTGACTGAACGAAACAAAGACGGTAAGACTGATGCCTTACCCAAGCGTGCGATGAACACGCTCGCGGCGTTCAGTCGGTCCCAGACATACGATAAGCCAATGCCGAAACTCGACTTTGCGATTCTCTCTCCGCCGATGGTCAAAGGCATGGATGTGAGCTTGCTGAGTAACACCAAACCTCTCGGAGCCTGGATGTTCTCTGCATCTTCCCCAACCAGAGACTTCCGCAAGTCGTGGTGGGAACAGAAACCACTTGACATTCTTGGGAACAACACGGGCTGCAAACTAGATCTTCCCAAGAACGGATACGAAGCTGCACTCATCGACCTGGAGTTCGAGTTGGAAGGATTGAAATACAATCTCTCGACTCCGCTTCGCATTTTGGAACCAGCAAAGTGAGTGTGTGGAACTTCTCCAGGGAACTATCACTTTGGAACCCCTCTTGGGGGGCTGTTTCAAAGCCCCCCAAGCTGGCGCAAGCTCGTGCCTATTGTGCCCATGTCGCGCGGTCCCACTACGAAAACTTCGCTGTTGTTTCGTTCCTGCTCCCGCGGCGTCTGATCCCTCATTTTCATGCCGTCTATGCCTATTGCCGATGGTCCGACGACCTTGCTGATGAAACCAGTGGAGGCGCGGAGACACTTCAACTCATCGACTCCTGGCGGCAGGAACTCCTAGCTTGTTATGGCGGTCAGCCACGTCACCCGGTGATGATTGCCTTGCAGGACACCATTCATCGTTTTGCAATTCCACCCGAGCCATTCCTGAATCTGCTCGTGGCGTTCACGCAGGATCAGCAGATCAAAACATATACGACATTCGAGCAACTGCGGGGGTATTGCATCAATTCGGCCAATCCGGTCGGGCACCTTCTCCTTCATCTGTTCGGGTGCTTTGATGTCCAGCGCGCAGCACTTGCCGATGAGGTGTGTACGGGTCTTCAACTCGCAAACTTTTGGCAAGACGTGTCGCGGGATTTCGATATCGGCCGTATCTATCTGCCTGCGGAAGATCGCCGCCGCTTTGGGTACTCAGAGGAAGACCTTGCAGCGAAACGGTGTACACCGGCATTCCGGGCGTTGCTGCGATTTGAAGTCGAGCGAGCGCGTGGGTTCTTCGATCGAGGCGAAGCTCTCCTCCCACTCTTGCCCTTGGAGGTTCGGGTGGATGTCGATCTCTTCATCCGCGGCGGTCGGGCAATCCTCGCAGCGATTGAACGTGCGGATTACGATGTCTGGTCGCACCGGCCGGAAGTGACCAAAAGAAAGAAGTTGAAACTTCTACTGGGGGCAATTGTGCGGCGTTGGTTCTGGTAGGCTTGCTCGCCATCATCCTGGGCTTGTGAAAGAGTCCTTTCGATGTGTCGCGTCTTTGCCCCGTTCGGGAGAGATGGCGTGAGCAATCACTGATTCCCGCGTGAGCTGTTCGACTAATTCCTGCGATTCTCCTTGCGTCAACCCTGTAGCCAGCGTGAACGGCGACGTCGCGACAGCCGTCTCCGCTTCTTCCTGTGTGCAGTGTTTCGTGGTCCGCACAAGTGTCAGGAGGTATTCTCGCGCTGGAATGGGGTAGGAGTTCACTACCACGGAATCGGTGGCGGCAACTGGCTCGCGTTGGATAAACCGTTCGAGATCGGTGAGTTCCGCGACCACAGTTATCCGATCGCCCACCTTCAACCGATAGGCTTTGAGTTCGCTGGCAGAACGGCCGCCCACAGCCACAGGGAGAAGGCGGTAATCGAGAACGAGCGCTCGGAGCGACTTTCCCTCCAGAAACGTCTCCTTGGGATCGACAACGACATCGATCACAACCAGCGTGCGGCCAGCGGTTGTAAATAACGTCTGCACGCGATCGCCAAAGAGTGCTGCCACAAAAGCCGGAGCCGCCAACGCAGGAATTGACATCGCATATCGAATCTCGGCGGCCGCACGTACATCCTCGGCAAATTGCTGATCGTTGAGTCGGAGAACAACACGTTGCTTGGGGTTCATTTCCCGCACCAGTAATGCAATCTCCAGGTTCGCCAGTTCGCTGGATGTCGCGGCGATGACTGCTTTCGCGCTTTCGGCACGTACCTGCTTCAGCACCTCGGCAACTGTTGCATCCCCAACAAACGTCGGCACTCCTTTTCGCCGCACGGTCGCGATGAAGGGGTTATCGTTTGCCTTGTCGATCGCAACCACCCGCTCGCCCATTTCTGTGAGTTCATTTACAAGTCGGTAGCCAATGTTCCCAAGCCCACACACGACGACATGGCCACTATCCGGCACCCGCCCCACCTCCAACACTCCACCCAATCTGGCCCGGATGAGATACTGAGTCAAAATGGCAGTGAACGCCGCGATCAGTGCGGCCCCAGCTATTTTGAGGATACTCAGAAACACTTTCGCCCATTCGGGATGCTTCTCGCCGTGTAATTCCGCTCCGGTCGCCACCAAACTGACTGTGCTATAAAGCCCATCGCTCCAACCGGCTCCGAGTCCATATCGGAAAACGAGCGTGCTGCCAAGAATGGTCAGAAACAACGTCGGGGTAGCGATCTTCACAGCGAGATCGACTTCCAAAAGTGTTCGGCGGGCTGTTCGGAACCACCGACGAACCGTTCCCGCCCAACGAACGCCAGGGAACAGATCGCCACGTTCGCGAGCCAGAAGGCGGCGGATATCGCCGGGGATTCCACAAACAACTATCCGGTCGCCTGGCGACAAGATGGCGTCTCCGGCCACATCCAAGAGGAGCTGGGGGGCTCCGTTCTGAGGTGTGTATGCGACCGGGATGAGGTTGTATACTCTTGCAATCTCTGCGATTCGTTTTCCAGCTAGATTCGATCCATCTGCAACGACCAATTCCGAGACCTGACGGGGACCATCTTCCAACTTGAATGTGCCGAGAGCATCGCCGCTGACGGCAGCAAGCGCGAGGAGTGGAGCTGTCAGAGCTGAGACGCTAAGGGCGACAGTATTTTTGACCGCGGCTCCCAGCCGGATAAGCAAGTTCTGATTGAACATCCGCACAACAATGCGTGCAGTGGGATTCAATCGACGGATCAGTAGTGCGCTGGAGATGTTCACAAGATCGTCGCTGGTGACGATGACCACGCCACCGGCATCCCTGATGCCTGCTTGCTCCAGTGTCGCAAGGTGCCGACAGTCTCCCTTGACCACCTTGACCCCTTGCAAGCGTGGATCGTCCGGCGATGCGTGGATATCCACGACGACCACCGACAATCCTGCCGACTTGAACGAGTCCAACACACGCCAACCAACACGCCCGAGCCCACAGAGAACAATCGGTCGTTCCACCC
>DASZJS010000854.1:0-4888 GCA_035947935.1 Gemmata sp.
ACTACTCCCTCGACATGGCCCGCAAGTTGATGCCCAAGGCCAGCCACCGTGAGCAACTGCTCATTCAGTCTCGGCTTCAGGAAAAGGGGATGTGGCCGGGTGTGGGGCCAGATGAGCGGAAGAAAAAAGCTCAACAGACGCTCGACGAACTGCTCACGCTTTACGATGACGATGAGGAAGGGTGGTTTTGGCGTGCCCAACTCGCGACTGGCGATGGCCCAAATGCTGCGGCAACCTACTACAAGGCGCTCCTCCGGGTGAACCCGCTGAACCCCGGAGCAAACCACGAGTTCGTCCACTTCTTCGAGAACATCAAGCGCCCCGCGCTCGGCTGGCCCTACGCTGAGGGCTACATCAAGTCCTCGCCGGGGATTCCTCACGCATTCCACATGCAGGCTCACCTTGGCATGCGGATCGGCAAGTGGGGCAAAACGACCGACTGGTCCTCGAAAGCGGTGGAAATGGAGATCGTCTACCACAAATACCAGGGCGTAACTCCCGGCGAGGATCACCAGTTCTCGCACCACATGGAAACACTCACCCGGAGCCTCGTTCACGATGGGCGATTCGCAGAGGCGAAGCAGATCAAGACGCTTGCTGAGGGCTATGGCTATTCCTTCCGTCCTGAATGGATCCGGATGGACATGCTGGAACAGGACTGGTCCGAAGCTCAGAAGATCATCGACCAGTTTCGCAAAACCGACAAGGCAAACGGAGCGTATCACGCCGCAATGGTTTTTTTGGAGAAAGGACAAACCGAACAGGCCAGGCCAGAAATTGACACTCTCCGGCAACTCCAACAGAGTCGAAAGGTCGATAAGTCGATCGAGCGGAAGTTATGGGAAGTCCAGGGCCGCTACCTGTGCCAGAAGGGCGATGGCGAGAACGGGCTCAAACTGCTCAAGAAGCTAGTGGAAACCACGAAAAACGACTACATCCACCACGCATGGGGCGGCGGAGCCGCTTATATGGAGTTATGGGGAGTTAGTGCCCTGGAAGCCGGTATCGCTTCGGAAGCCGAGGAGGCGTTCCTGGAATCGCTGGCTCACGATTCCGGAAGCATCCGTGGAGCGTTAGGACTCTGGGCACTCTGCGACCGACTCGCTCGCACCGAAGAGGCTGACCGTTATTTGAAGCTGGCGCATCGGCTCTGGTCCAAAGCCAGCACGAAAGATTTCGAGACGCTCATGGCCGACATGGCGAAACGGGCCACCAAGGTTCCAGCGCGTTCGATTGCTGTCACAACCCTGAGTGAAAAAACGGGGGCGAAGAGATGATCCTTCGCGCGCGGCTGGTTTAAGGCGAGCCAGGAGCGTGAGCGACCGGAGTAATAATGATCTCCGGTCGCTCAGCTCCCGGCTCACCTCGAAACCCCCGAATCATGAATTCTTCGCCTATCGCTCGTTATAATCTACCGCCGACCTCCTGCCCCACACTCCATCCATCATGATCCGCACTTTTCTCATTTGCCTTCCTCTCACACTCACCTGCACGCTTCCGTTGAGCGCTGAGGATCCCTGTGTTTCGGGCGTGCCCATTGGGAAAAGACCGGGGCCGTATAGCTTTCTGGTCGCCACAGGACCACAACGCGGCCAACAAACGTGCTACATCTGCGAACAGCATGAAGGGAACAAGCCCGCTGCTGTTGTGTTCGCCCGCACTCTGTCCGACCCGCTTGCCAAGGTTCTGAGTAAACTCGAAGCTGCCGGAGGAGACAAGAAGGACTCCGGTTACAAGGTGTGGATGACGCAGTTGACTGCATCAGCGGATCTCGATGCCCTGGCCAAGTGGGCACAAAAGCAAGGATTGAAGACCACCCCCATCGGCGCATTTGAAGATGCGGATGGGCCGCCATCGTACAAGCTCAACAAGGATGCCGATGTGACCATCCTGCTGTTCACAAAGCAAAAGGTGGTCGCCAATTTCGCCTACCGAGTCGGAGAACTCAACGACAAGGCAATCGATGAAGTTCTAAAGGCTGTCCCCCAACTCTTCGAGAAGAAATAGATGTGGAGGGCTCCACATCCACACGACACCGCCAATCTGGACCGATGCCGTAACATGTATTGATGAGCTTCACACACCTGCTCCTTCGTTTTGCGCTCGGTCGCCGCCTCCCAGTCACCGCTGGGGAAATCCGCATACGCGGGCCAGTCGCTCCAATCACGATTCGGCGCGACAAGTTCGGCATTCCCCACATCGATACCACTTCCGATGCCGATGCGATGTTCGCAATGGGGTTCTGCCAGGGACAAGACCGTGGAGGACAACTGGAATTCCTTTGGCGAACCGCGAGGGGCCGGCTGGCGGAATGGGTAGGATCACCCGGCTTGGGTGCGGACCGGCTCAGTCGGAGGATCGGATTCCGACGGGCTGCTGAAAAGCAGTTTCCGGTCCTCGGAGATTGGGCACGAGAACAGTTGATCGCCTTCTCCGCGGGAGTCTCGGCAGGAAATACCGCGGGGCTGACGAACAAGCCGCACGAATTTGCAATTCTCGGTGGTGAGCCATCCCCCTGGGATGCAATCGATGTGTTGGCAGTGCTGAAGCTCCAATCTTTCATTCTCCCCTCGAACTGGGATGTGGAACTCGCTCGATTGCGCATTCTGCTTGCCGATGGACCCGCCGCGTTGCTGGCACTAGATCCTGTCGGACCGAGTGCCGTGGAGTCGATTTCATCCCCCCTTCCCCCGCTTTCACTGTCTCCTGTTCTCGCTGCACTTTCATCCGATTTGGCTGCTCTCCAGGCTTATCTCCCACGTGGTGGAGGATCGAATAACTGGGTGATCGCCGGGAATCGCACACAGTCCGGTAAGCCAATCCTCGCGAGCGACCCGCACCTCGCTCCATCCGCTCCTCCCCCGTGGTATCTCGCACACATTCGCACTCCCGATTGGGAAGCGACAGGAGCCGCGCTTGCGGGATCGCCGAGTTTTGCCATCGGGCACAACGGCTTCGCGGCCTGGGGTGTAACCGCTGGCTTGACCGATAACAGCGATCTGTTCCTCGAAACGCTCGGAGCAGATGGCAAAAGCGTGCGGGAAGCGGATGGCACCTTCACACCCTACGAGGTGGTCCGTGAAGCGATCGCGGTGAAGGATCAGCCGGAGGTGATCGAAGAGGTCATGGTCACACCGCGCGGCCCAGTGCTTTCGCCGCTGATGAAGGACATTCCACACCTGATTTCCCTGCGAGCCGTGTGGCTCGACCCGCTCCCTCTCAATGGCTTCCTCAGTAGCCCGCGGGCCAAGTCGTTCGATGCGTTCCGCGGAACATTCGATCAATGGCCCATCTTACCGCTCAACGTCCTGTACGCGGATACCACCGGGACAACCGGTTGGTTCCTGATCGGACAACTCCCGAAGCGTGCAGGTGGGAATGGGTTAATGCCGCGCCCTGCCGACCGCTCTGACTCAGGCTGGGCCGGACTGATCCCGTTCGCGGAAATGCCCTTCGTGCAAAATCCAGAACGAGAATTCTGGGCAACAGCAAACAACGATCCTGACAGGCCATTGAACGAAGATCATCCGTTCTCTGATCCAATACCCACCGAGAATGGAAAAATCCTTGCGTCGATGCCCTCCACTCGCCAATGGTTGGGTGCGGATTATTGCGATCCCTACCGTGTGCGGACGATCGTTGAGGCACTCGCCTCCCGCACTGGGTGGACCGCCGAGGACTGCCTGGCACTCCAGCGCGATATTCGCAGCATCCCGTGGGAAGAAATACGCGAGATCGTGTTATCGCTCAAGACATCGAACCCCGACGCCCGGGGGGGCTTGGAATTGCTGCGGGCCTGGGATGGGCAGGTCGATTCCGAGTCACCTGCCGCATGCGTATTCGAGTTGTTTGTCGCCGAACTGTGCGTTCGCGTTGCCAAAGCCAAGGCTCCGCGGGCATGGCAGGTAGCACTTGGTGAAGTTGGGCTTTGGGATGGCAATCTGAGTCTGTTTACCGACAGACGAATCCAGCACCTCGTTCGCTTGCTCCGCGAACAACCTGTTGGCTGGTTTACCTCTTGGTCGGATGAGATGATCGATGTCCTGACTGGTGTTATCCAGAAACTTCGCCGCTCGGTTGGACCTGGGCCGGCATACTGGGCTTGGGGGCACTTACGACAACTGCGCCTGGAGCATCCGTTGTTCGGAAAACATCGCTGGCTCAGCGCAGCGTTCAACATTGGCCCAGTGCCATGTGGCGGGGATTGCAACACGGTCAGTCAGGCCGGTGCCCGACCCGCTGCCCCCACCGACTTCACACACAATATGTGTAACCTGCGAACGGTGTTCGATCTGAGTGACTTGTCGAAGAGTAAGTTCGTACTGTGTGGGGGACAGAGTGGCAACCCGTGGTCCGACCACCACGCCGACCACTTCCCGCTCTGGCAGGCTGGTGAAGCAATCACCATCGCTTGGAATCAGGCAGCAGTCATTCGCGAAGCACAGGACACGCTAAGACTGCTGCCTGGATAGGTGGCCAGCGGGCGGAAGAGGAGGCATCAATTCTTCCCCTTCCATCACCCTGATTCTCACGGTTTCTCAAAGAGCTTCACATCGAGTTTCTCGTGCGTCTTCTGGTCGGAAAGAGTGGCTTCGATCATCGGTTTGCCATCGCGGACGACTCGCATTTTGGTGAATACCTTGCGCCCACCGACCTCCTTGTAGTCCTCGTAGTAGCCCTCATCGATAACTTCCTTCCAACCTTGGAACTCGTCCTTCACCATCATTTCACTTTTCACGAGAAGACCCGATTCTTTGTTGAAGTACAGGGTAACTGTTGGCTTCTTATCTCGTGCCACCTTGACCACTGCGGCCTTCTTCCCATTCACGTCCTTTTCCCCAGCAGTGGTCAACTTATACTCCTTGTCGGTGACCAGCGGGAGCAGCGA
>DASZJS010000855.1:0-3168 GCA_035947935.1 Gemmata sp.
CCGCTGCTCATGTACTGCATCTTGGCGATCTGGTTTACAATCTCCCCGACGGCATCCAGAACGAAGTCCGCAAACATGAAATCGATGATCGGTCGTGAACCCGTCATTGCGGCTCCGCACCCAAGGCCAACAAACCCACGCTCGCAGATGGGCGTATCGCGGAGTCGCTCTGGGCCGAAGCGGTCGTAGAGTCCGGCCGTCGTCTTGAAATTCCCACCTCGCGCACCAATTCCTTCGCCAAGCACAAAGATACGCGGATTCGTCGCCATCTCCGCTGTCAGGGCTTCGAGCGTTGCCTGAGAATACGTGATCTGACGCTCCGTAGTCGGGGCAGGGGGGGCAACCGATTGTCGGGGCTCTGCGTAAACGTGCGTTGTAGCAGTGGCCGGGTTCGGCAACGGGCTTCCTTCAGCAATCCGGTGGGCTTCTTCGACTTCCTTTTGAATCTGCGCATCGAGTGCATCCAACTCGGTTGCCTTCCGAACACCGCGGTCGATCAAAATTCTGCGGAAGGTCTCGATTGGGCAGCGTGTCTTCCAGGAATCGACCTCATCGCGGGTACGATACGTGAAGTCGCCCATACCTTCAGCGTGCGGTCGGGTCCGGTACGTCTTGCACTCGAAGAGCGTTGGCCCCTCACCCGCTCGCGCACGGGCGATGGCTTCCCCAGCAGCCTTGCGAATTGCCAGCACATCGTTGCCATCGAGTTCGATGCCGGGAATTCCATATGCTGCTCCGCGGGAGGCTACACTCGGGTTCCCCGCGGCGTACTGGAATGGCACCTCGGTTGCAAACTGGTTGTTTTCGCACACGAATATCGCCGGCAATTTCCAGATCGCAGCGAGGTTCAAACCCTCGTGGAACGCAGCGTTATTGACCGCACCATCCCCGAAGAACGCCACGCCGACGTTGTCTTTTTTCAACAATTGGAAGGTATATCCCGCACCGGCTGCCTGGAGGATGCACGGCCCGACAATCCCGCTCGTGCCCATGAGCCCGACTTCCGGTGAGAAGAGGTGCATACTGCCGCCACGACCGTGTGAACAGCCGTTCGCGCGGCCGTAGAGTTCCGCGATGAGCTGGATCGGTGGCACACCTTTCGCCAGGGCGTGACCGTGCCCGCGGTGCGTGCTGAAGACCACATCGTCCGGGCGAAGATGCGCACAAACACCCACGGCAATTGCCTCCTGACCGACGTAGGTATGGCAAGCTCCGTGGATCAATCCACGCTGGTGCGATTTTGCCAGTTGTTCCTCACATCGACGGATGAGGACCATTTGGCGATAGAGCTGAAGTAATACATCTGGTGGAAGGGCATTGTTATCGTTCACGGCCGGGAGAGTCTCCGACTTTGGTGTTCAGTGTTTTGGCTTTCTGTCTCCAACTCTCCACTATCAAATATTTCCGCCATCAACTCTGAGGAGATCGTCCCAAGACCGTGCTTTCTGGACTCGCTCGATCAGTTCTTCCAATCGAGTCAAATCGTGGATCGCACGTATCTGTGATTCCAATTCAGGAGAGGGCGAGCCGAACTGTTTCGTACCCAGTTTCAATAACAGCCTCAATAAAGTGTTTTGAGTGCCTTTTTCGATGCCTTTTTCGATACCTTTTTCGTAAGTCGTCTTGTTCATGGTCAGTACCTTTTCGAGTGTCGTATCACTCAGCCGACGTTCAAATTCGTCCTGCTGTTGAGGGTTTAATGGCAAGTACGATTCGACGCAATCGGTCAGCAGAAACTTCTGTTGGTCGGTGAGGGGTGCCTCACTCAGACGATGCACAGCTTCCACACCTAACTCGACGACCTTATCGAGTGGGACGCGCATCAACGCTGCAAGTGCCACTCCCAACCAGTTGTCGCCTTTCACGTATTGTAAGCCATCCAACGCTGGCAGACCAACGTAGAGATAGCTGAAACGCAGCGTTTCCAGCTCCCAAAAGCGCTCCATGTAGATATCGGTGCCGATACCATCCAACCCAACTTTCAGGTAGATCACGATCGGAAGTACTGGCAGCGAGTAGGCATCGCGAAGATGAACGTAATAGCTCGGCAGTCTCGGCTTAAGGAGTGTTGTGCGGTCGGGTGATTCGATCTCGATATGTATCAAGGCCAGAGTACTTTCGATGTGTTCATCGCTCACAGACACGCTCTGACTTTTGATCGGAATGCGTGCGACCATATCCAGAAGGTGTCGAGAACCATCTGGTGGGTTGGGCAATACCTCTTTATCGAGCCATTCGATGCTGTTTAGCTCGAGTCGCTCTGCCCAACTCGCGAAGAACAACCTCAGCATCTCCGCACAAAACTCCCGAATCAGCGATTTGAATCGTTGGTCGTGGTCCTTCATTCATTTCTTCCCCGTCTGGATTGCGGATTGCTTAATTAGGACGAGCCCGATTGTGTCGGGCGTGTCAATTATTCCCGCATTTCATTGCCAGTACCAGCAATCCAGCCAGCGTGTCTTCTTCGGTTGTGCAGAGACGATGTAACGGATCGCCCAGCTTGTTGAGAATCTCTTGCCGGAGTCGTGCAAACCCTTGAGCAATGCCACCCGAGAAGACGACCCGGCTCCAGTCCCGACCCGGCGACAAAATGCTTGTGCAGCGCGCATAATTGGCTGCCATCGCTCGGAATGCCGCGGCGAAGAGGTGCCCGACCGTCAGATTCCCTTCCCGGATGTTCGCGATGCTGCCACGATCGCCCGTCAGGCTGGCGAAGAAGGAAAGATCCACTTCAAGGTCCGTCGTTTCCACGCGATCAACTGCTTGTCGGATGTATTCCCAGGGGTTCGGATGAGGGTGGGCACTGGAACGGCCAATTTCCATCAGCAGATCGACCAGCAACCCCAGCGACCGCCCAGCGGGTACGGAAACGATAGTCCGGAGCCACTGACCATCCAGGTACGGCCGTACCTGGAAATCGCCGCGTGGCAACTCGCGACTGATGAGGCTGGCCTGCGAGCCAGTGGAGATGTTCAAGGAAAGTTCGCCCTCCAGCAACCCGGATCCGAGGAGCGCGCATTGCTGATCCCCAATCGGCGTGAAACAGGTGAGGCGGTGGCCCTCAATAGCGGCAACACCAACCGCCTCCCCAGATCTACGAATCCGCGGCCAACGGAGCGAATTGAACCCCAAACGGGCAATCAGTTCGTGGTGCCAGTCAAAATGTTC
>DASZJS010000856.1:0-7164 GCA_035947935.1 Gemmata sp.
CTCGCCCGATCCCTTGCCCGTGCTCAAGGGCTTCTGGCGAGTGGCTGCATCTGATGCCGGGGTGGGCATCGGGATCTCCTCCGGCTGGATTTTCAAACGCGGCTTGAGTTGTTGGAGCCCTCCAACTATCACCATCTCGTCGGGCTTTACCCCCGTCTCCATCTCTTCTGGCTTCGATGCAGGCTTGTAGGGCTCTATCACGCGGAGCCCATCCTCCTGGAGGGCACCCGGAACAATCCGGCGATATTGAACCTTGTTCTCAGCATCCAAAACATAGATGTACTTGATACCCTGGTCCGATCCGATGGCTCGGTCGATGATCAACTGGGCTTTGTGTGCATTTCCAAGAGGAAGTCGAATGCGGACAAACATGCCTGGAATCAGCGGGACCAAACCACCCCTCTGGCGGGGGTTCTGGAAATACCCCCGCACGGCAACGGTTCCAGTGGAAGGGTTCACCTGATTGTTGATGAAGTCGAGTTTCCCGCGATAGGGGAACCCCGTTTGACCTTCTATGGCCATGAGAACCGGGAAATTCGCCAATTGGAGAGGTGTGAGACCGCTCATGCCGCCTGCAACCGCGCGGATGCACTGCGTATCAACTGGTGTCGTTGAGAGACCTTTGTTGCTGGAGATCTCCTTGATGACTCGCGCGAAGATACGCTCTTCGACGTCGAAATACGCATACATGTAGTCCACCGCATTAATGGTTGTGAGCAGCGTTTGGTCCTGGGTGATCAGATTGCCGGGCGTGTAGTAATACCTGCTGATCTGACCGCTGATCTGAGCTTCCACTCTGGTGAAACTCAGGTTAAGCCTCGCATTTTCCAAGGTCGCTTTTGCGCCGTCGAGTTTGGCCTTGGCCCCATCGAGACTCGCCTCGTCGGTGATGAGTTGAAGCTTGCTGATAACCGCGCCAACCCCCACACCGCTCTTCGTGATTCCTTCTTTGTCGGCATCCACCGTCGCCTGGGCACTGACCAGCGCAGCCTCGGCAGATTTAACTTGGGAGACGGCCTGCTTGACCTGGATCTCGTATGGCAGAGGATCGATTTGAAACAACAAGTCCCCCTCTTTGACTTCGGCCCCCTCTTCAAATCGCGTCCGGAGGAGATAGCCGGTTGCTCGGGCGCGAACATTCACAGCCAGAACGGCATCGGTTCTACCTGTGTAGTCGGCGTAGTCTGTGACTTCTCGTTCAACGAGACGGCTGACTGGAATCACAGGCGCGTTGTCAGGAGAAGTCGGCAAGATCTTCTTTTGGCAACCGATACTCAGCCCCAGAATGGAGCTGAGGAGAAACAAGAATGAATAAATAGATCGAGATGAGAGTTTGCTTGGGAACATAAGTATCTCGCGTTGAACTTCAATCGCAGTGGGATAACCCATGTTTGGCTTTTGGGCTGCCAACAAGTTCGAGGAGCAACGGACATCTCAGCAATCGCACGAAGTAAAGCCAGAAAGAACCCCACACCCGGGAAACGGATTGGGTTCCTCTCAACGTAGACAGAGGAAGGCGACCATTCTTGCGTTGCTTTTTTGGGATGCAAGAGCCGAGATCGCATGCAAACCGGCGGCGTGGTATATTCTTACTCAACCCAAATGCCTAACAACGCTGCAACTTCTCACACTTAGCAATCGCCGCGCCCGAATGAGATCGATTCGTTCGACGATTGCCGAGTGGGCTTGGTTTCAAGAACAAAACTGCTTCGGATTTAGATGCAGAATACTCGCTTCAGCTTGGAGCGAGATAGAACATTTCATTTTTTTCACCAGTCTGCGCAAAACACGCCAACTTATGAGTCCGGATTGTCGGAGTTTTCCTGGTATTATACTCATCCGGCGTGGAGTTCGGAACGCGTAACAGAAGACCAAGGATTGTCGTTCCCTTCGTTCCGAACGCCATGCTGGAGAATTCACATCACTCCTTCTTGATGACTCCCATCGTCCGGCGGATGAAGTCGAGTTGCAGTTTCGAGTAGTGTTGTCCGCCGATTCCGTGGCGGGATGGGGGGTAAAACATCATCTCGAAATCCTTGCCTGCCTTCTGGAGCGCATCCACCAGTTGCACGCTGTTCTGCATGTGGACGTTATCATCTATCATCCCATGTACGATCAGTAATCGCCCGTGAAGGTTCTTCGCTGCCGCAACGCAACTCGTTTTGGCAAACCCTTCCGGGTTTTCCTTGGGCGTTAGCATGTAACGCTCGGTGTAAATGGAATCGTAGAGCTTCCAGTCCGTAACCGGGGCGGAGGCGATCCCGGCAGAAAAAGTCTTCGAGTGGGTGAGAGCAAACGCAGCCATGAAGCCGCCATAGCTGTGCCCGCTAATGCCAACCCGGGTTGAATCCGCCCACGGATTCTGACAAAGCCAGGCGACCGCCTCCTCTAGATCCTTCAGTTCCTGCACGCCGAGCTGTTTGTAACACGTCCAGGCCGATTGAGCCCCCTTCCCGCTCGCACTCCGGGGATCGACCCGGAGGATGATGATCCCACCCGTTGCCAGTGAGTTATCCTGGATGCGGCCACCACTATACTCATCCCGGATTGTTGGCGCGTGCGGACCCGCATAGGTGAATACCCAGATGGGATATTTTTTCTTGGGATCGAACTCCGGCGGATAGGTGATCGCAGCCTCCAGTTCAAAGCCATCCTTCATTGCGATCTTGGTCCGTTCAAATTTCCCGAACTTGAACTGATCCCGCTCGCGAACGGGATTGATATCGAGTTTGCGAATCAGCCCCTTGTCGGCTTCCTGAACGGCAACTTGAGTAGGCGTCGTCACATCGCTGAATCGGTCGATGAACAAAGGCCCGCTCAACGCCACGCTCACCCGATGCGTTTTGCCTTTCTCGGTGATCAGTTCCGTTTTGCCCCCCAGTATCGCGCGACACAGATCGATGCCGGTGGGACTCGTCATCGCCGCGGTGAAGTAGACTTGTTTCTCTTCGGCATCGACTCGCAAGACATCGTGAACCTCCCATTCGCCGCTGGTCACGGGAGCCAGTAATTTGCCATCCGCAGCGAAGTGATAGAGATGTTTCCAGCCGCTCCGCTCGCTGGTTAAGAGGAATGAGCCATCCGGCAGGAAATGAGGTGTGCCGAGATCCTCGACCCATGCCTTGGTTGTCTCCCGGAAAAGCTTTCGCGGTTTCGCTTCGGGCGAATCCCAGACCACAAAGTCGAGCCATGTTTGGGTTCGGTTCTGGACATAGGCAAAGACTGCCTTTGAATTTGGCATCCAACCAACACGGCTGATAACGATGCCATCCAGCGGATACTCGCCGAAATCGAGGAAGACCGTCTTCCCACCTACCGCTGGAGAAACGCCGATCTTGACAAGTGGATTCGGATCGCCTGTAAGTGGATAGGGAAAGCTTTCCTGTTGAGGGCGGAGTGAGTTGAGATTCAAGATGTTATATTTTCGCACTGGCCCATCATCGAACCGCATGAAGGCCAGTTGTTTCCCGTCCGGGCTCCACCAAAAGGCCTTGCCAGCACGGTTGAAGATTTCCTCTTCGTACACCCAGTCGCCGCGGGCGTTCAGAATCTCGCCGCCACCATCTGACGTGATTTGTATTTCTTCGGGCTTCTCAACATTTACCGCAAACAGATTCCCACGCCTCACAAAAGCGATGGACTTTCCATCGGGGGCGAATGTGACGTACTCTTTGCCGGCATCGGACTTGGTGAGACGCACACCTGGGCTGCCATCGAAATAGGCGATTCCGAGGTCGGACCCGATATCGAATAGGAAGCCCGTGCGGTCGGGATTCATGCGGAACGACGTGCTCTTGGCAAGTCTCTCAGCCGTCGTAGCAGACACATCTTTGATGGCTGCGAGCGATTTCTTGATCGCCTCTGGGTCAACGAATGGTTCCACTTTTCCAGTTCGCGCATCGGTCTTCCACAACTTGCCATCCTTCACCTGGAGGAAGTGTTCGCCATCGAGCCAGGCTCCGGGAGTAACTGGAGTTCCTTGCAACCCAAATGTAATGCCACCACCGCGGCCAAACAGCAATGCCTCGGTGACTGGCTGGTTGGTGACTCGGTTCTCCGGCAACGGTGCAATCGGACCGAGTGTGAGTGGATAGGATTTCGTCAATCGCAAGACAGGGAAATCCTTTCCTGGAAGGAGACCATTGTTGAAGAACCCCCAGGTCGTGAACCCATCTTCGGCCTGCGGTTCCAGAAGATACGCCACGATGTCTCCCAGCGGCTGTTCTGTCTTCACTACCACCGTACCAGCAGGAATCATTCGCCGCTCAGGGCGCGGTTTGGCCTCGACCGCGACGAGTTGATGTTTCTGGAACGGCCTCGATTCTGCATTCACTTCAGTAATTTGATAGGCCTGGATATCCAGTTCAATGTCTTCACGGAGTTCCTGAACTGTTGCGCCATGCCGTCGGAGAGTATCGATTGCATCGGTATAGGTTGGCGGGATCAGGTAGGCGAACGGCAGCGAAACCAATTGTTCGGCCTTGACCTGTGCCAGCCAGTCCAGTTGGTACGTCTTTGGTCTGTCGGTAACAATCCGCTTGCCGTTCTTGATTTCCTCCTCGAAACCCAGGATCGGCAACTTACCATCGAAAACAACTGTCTTCGTGCGCAGAACGACACCACGATCACTCTTAGGGTCTTGAACGAACAGTTTGGAGATGTTCTCTTTCTCCTTCGCGGCGATCTCGAAGCACGCTTTCACGAACGCATAAGTTGCCTGGATGCGATCCTTGAAGGAGGCATAGCTATACGATTCGGAGAGAATCCCGATCCGATGCCGCATGGCGAAGTATTGCACTCCGTATCGAGGTAGAGCGGGATACGTCTCCCATTTCGTCCGGTCCTGCGAAAAGTTGCCGTAGGGCGCAAGGTCAAACCCGGTTGACTCCTTCACCCGCCGTATTGCCTCGGGCATCATTTTCCCGGTAACCCACTCTTCAATGAGTTTGGAACCGAGGTATCGAGGGCCATCATAAGTGAGAGTGAAGCGGTGCTTGCTGCCGTTGGTGGTGTGGCAATCGATGATAACAGCGGGATCCCAGGTGTTGATTAACTTCACCAGCGATCGGATCTCGGGTGATTCGAGTTTGACGAAGTCGCGGTTGAGGTCGTAATCCTGGGCGTTCTCGCGTATGCCCGCCCCATCAACCGGTCCCTTATCTCCAGGTCGGTTTTTCCGATCGATCCGCTCGTTGCCATCCGCGTTCAGGATGGGGACGAGCAGAATCACGAGATCCTTGAGGAGCGGGTTGTCTTTCTTCTCGGTCAGGTCGCGAGCGAGAGCCAGGAGAGCTTCCTTGCCATCCACTTCGCCAGCGTGAATGTTGGCGAACGCCAACACGACCAGTTTGCCCTTCTCTTTTGCTTCATCGGGCGATGACTCGGACGGATCGGCAATGACCAACAGCGGAAGCTTGCGGCCTTCATGACTGGTGCCAAAGTAGCTGAGTTTCGCAACCGGCCCACGCTTGGCGATGGCTTCGCAAAACGCCACCACATCGGCATAGCGCGATGTCGCTTTGTAGTCGGTCTGCTCGGCAACGGTCTGGAGTGGCTGGGCAGAAGCAATCGGGCCAATCAGCCCAAGTAAGAAGAGGGCAATACAGGCACGCACGGTGGACTCCCGAAGACGAGAAGGTGATTCGGAGAGGTGATTTTATTCGGCTTTGTCGCATGAATCTGTTTTGGGTCCGAATAGTCTTCAAATTCCCGAGCAAGTCTTCCAGCTCGGTTTGCTGCACGTCCGCGTCTCGAACCTTTAACGACTCTGTCTCGCCAAGGGGCAAGGAAAACCATGGTAGCGTAATTCCGTTATACTTCGGGCGGTTTGTTCTGACACAAGCCCGAAGCGCCAGTTTTGAAGTTGCGCTCTTTATGGTTGTTATGCGAAAAACCCGATACAAGCCCGAAGCGCCAGCGAGGGAAAAGCTGTCCCTCGCTGGCGCTTCGGGCTTGTGTCAGAACAAACCGCGCGAATTATAAGTTCCGGCTTTACGACGCCTAAAAGCTGCGCAAAAATGCACGTTGAAAAAACGTGCGATTTTGGCCGATCCTCATGATTTATTCATCTCGCAAATACAATTCTAATAGTGACTTTCACCAAAAATGAGAGTTTAGCTTTGTTTGGCAGAATCGATGCTTTTTCGGCACAATTTAATAATTATTATATATTAATATAAATATTATAATTCATGCCGCCCGCGCGGGCTGACTGTCACCACACTATTCCCAAAGCCTGAGCATATCGAACGAGAAGTCTCCTACTTCTTCTCCGGCAAATAGAGCTTCTTCAGCTCTTCCTTATCCTTGTCGCGATCGAGATAAGGAACGCCCTTGGCCATCCAGGCCGGTTCCGGTTTCCCTTTCAAATGATGCTCGAAGAACTGGAACATCCGTGCGGCAAAGTCCCGGGCAGCAGCTCGCTTGGCAAGGTTGTGCGGTTCGCCATTGTAATTCAGCAGATAGCACTCCTTGCCGAGCCGTCGGAGCGCGAGGTAGTATTCGATTCCCTGATACCACGGCACCGCATCATCCTGATCGTTGGCGATCATCAGAAGCGGAGTCGTGACCCGATCGGCCATGAACACCGGGGAGTTCTCAATGAATTTCATGGGTGCCTCCCACAGCGTTGCCCCGATGCGGCTCTGCGTCCACTCGTATTGAAACTGCCGCGTGAGCCCCGATCCCCACCGAATCCCATCGTAGGCGCTGACCATGTTCGAGACTGGTGCCCCCGCGACTGCCGCCTTGAAGCGATCCGTCTGGGTCACCATGTAAGCGATCTGGTAGCCACCCCACGACTGACCATTAATCCCGATCGCCTTCTCATCCACATAGCCCTTATCGACAACGGCCTGGATCGCAGGCAACACACATTTGATCGCGCTCTGGCCGGGGAAACCGACTTTGTAGGCAATATCGGGCATTAATACGAGATAGCCATTGCTGGCGTAAAACGTGGGGTTGATGACCTGACCACGGACAACGCTTGGAACCCGGAACTGGTGAACTGTGTCGGACACTCGCTCATAGATGTACACCACCATTGGGTACTTTTTTGCCGGATTGAAGTTCTCGGGTTTGACCAGGACACCCGAGAGTGGCTTGCCATCCGAACTCTTGTAATTCACGAGTTCCGCTTTACCCCAGTTGTAATCCCGGATC
>DASZJS010000857.1:0-3939 GCA_035947935.1 Gemmata sp.
GGTAGTAGGCAGCGATCCCGCCGAAACGCCGCGGAAATGGATCGACAATCTGCCCTATCGTCCCATTCCGCCATTGGGCAATTCTCCCGTTTTGCCATCGGGACCCGGTTATTATTCAGCGCTGGATGTGCTCACGGGACACTATCGGGCTGATGCACCAACCTCGGCGTTTCCGCCGTATGCGTTAATGAGAAATTCCTTTTACGATGCCGACTTTCGCTACCTCGACGATCCAAACTATGTGTCCGAGGACTTCTTCGATCGGTTTCATAATGTTCATCTCGGCGATAATTGGCTGTTCAACACCGGCGGGCAAGCGGATTGGCGGTACATGCACCAGGAGAACAGTCGCCTCTCCGGTAAGACTGATGATTTCGATTTGCTGCGTGCCCGCACCTACGCCGACTTTTGGTATAAGGACATGTTTCGGTTTTATGCCGAGATCATCACATCCGGCACCTACAACCAGGATTTGAAGCCGTTAAAGACGGACGTTAACAGCATCGACTTTCTGAACCTGTTCGTCGGTTTCAAGATCGCGGAATTCGACGATCATCCGGCTTACCTGCGCGTTGGCCGACAGGAGTTGCTGTTCGGCTCGGAACGCCTGGTGACCCCGCTGGAGTGGGCCAACACGCGGCAAACCTTTCAGGGGGTCCACGGCCTGTGGTCGAACGATAAATGGGATGTGGATTTGTTCTGGGTCCAATACGTGACGCCGAATCCTACCGGCTGGTCGCAGGCCGACCCCAACCAGAACTTCTCCGGAACGTGGTTTACGTATCACCCGGACAAGAAGAGTTCCTTGGATATGTACTGGCTCTGGCTAGATGATCGCGACACTTCCAAAACGCTGGGTATCGTGCAAGATCCGACGAGCGTTCATACCTTCGGTACGCGGTACACAGGAAACAAGGACGATTTCTTGTGGGATTTTGAACCCATGATTCAAGTTGGCGAGCGTGGTTCGCAATCGATTCTCGCTGGCTCTGCCACCGCCGGACTCGGCTATGCCCTTCCCGAGGCACCCTTGAAACCGACTTTCTGGGCCTACTACGATTGGGCCTCTGGCAGTCAGCACCCCGGCGAAGGCAATTACAACACCTTTAACCAGCTATATGGGTTCGGCCACTACTACCTGGGTTTCATGGATTTGATTGCCCGCGAGAACATCCGCGATTTCAATATCCAAACCTATGTATATCCCACCAACTGGATCTCCTTGAACATCCAGTATCACATACTGTCCCTGGATAGTTCTCGGGATGCCCTTTACGGCGCATCGGGCACACCGCTTCGTGTTAGCCCTAAGGGAACGGCAGGAAAGGATGTGGGCGACGAACTGACTTTCATCCTCAACGTGCACCTCGACCAGCATTCGGATATTTTGTTCGGCTGGTCGGAACTATTTGCGGGGGAATTCATCCGCAAAACAACGACGACTGCCACAGGCAAGTTTTCTCCGGAGATGCTTTACGTGATGTATAACTTCCGCTGGTAGGCGTTCGCTTTGCGAGGGGCTTTCGTGAGGGGCAAGTAATCAGGGGCAAGGGGCAAGAGTTTTCAGGCTTGCCCCTTGCCCCTCGTTCCTTGCTACTACACAAGTTCACGATGTAGCGAGCAAATCATCCCAACCAGCCGCATCGTGTACCCGGTCGACCATCCGTTCGAGACGGTCGTGATCGGAGATGGCAAGGATCGCCGCCTCTGCGTTCGAAGGCGTGGGACCGAATCGCTTCACGGCAAGCCGAAGTACCATTCTCCGCGCTTCTTCAACTCGACCCTGGGCTCGACCCTGAGTAATTCCCTTATTGAGAATGAGTTGGTAGGTCGTGGAATCTTCAAGAGTCATGTTCAAATCCAGATATAGGTTTTCGATCTGGGCTGATGAGTAACGCAACCCACCGAGAATAAAAGTCGATTCCAATAACACACGTTCCACGCTATCCGGAATCCCTTCGCTTCGCAAGCGATCCCGGAATCGGGCAAACGCCGCGGAAAGATCCGCGGCAGCTTCATCCGTCAGCAACGCCAGCGGAGCAACACCCGGCCCTGCATTGAGTAACACATCAATCGACTCCCGCCACAACCGCACCACCGTATACTCAAAGATCAAGTATGGCTTGCCATTCGCATCCGGAACGCCGAACTGACCTGTCAGATCAGTAGCATTGGCCTTCGGTCGCAGAATGATCAAAACACTGTGGACCGGTAATCCGGTCGTGCCCCACGCAGCGACATTGTAGCGAAGCAACTGGGCAGGTCGGCCGAGCTTTCCACTGGATTCCAGTTCCAGATGCAACACGGCGGATGTCGGCCCATCGATGCGGAAAAGCCGATCTGCCTGGAGAGTCGAAGAGAGATCGGTGTCCAGGGAAGTAGCAGGTCCAGGTGCGATACCGGCTCGCGCTCCAAAGTAACCGGCCCAATTGGCTTCGTGACCATCAATCAACATGTTCAGTGTCGCATCGAACGGTTTGGACATGCGTTCTATCCTTCCGGTTACTGCACCAAGGCGAAAACCGTAGCATTCACTACCACCGGGTCAAGCCCGAACCGCTCACACTCGCAACCGCTTCGCGGGTGGGCTTTTCCTGCTTCCCTCTCCGTCGCTACAATCCCCGCAGGTTTACCACTGCGCACGGAGTTGCAAACGGTGTCCTTCCGAATTGGTAGCGGACACGATACGCACCGGCTGGCCGAAGGCCGGCCACTCATCCTCGGCGGCGTTACCATCCCGCACGCGCGAGGGCTCGTTGGCCATTCCGATGCCGATGTGGTGTTGCACGCTGTAACCGATGCGATCCTGGGAGCAGCCGGGCTCGGAGACATTGGCGATGCTTACCCGGACACTGACCCACAATGGAAGGGGGCGGATTCGCGGCTGTTCCTGATGGAAACCCTCACGAAACTGAACCAACTGGGCTGGCGAGTTGTCAACTTGGATGTGACCATCTTCGCTCAGGAGCCAAAACTCGGCCCCGTGAAAGCCACCATTCGGGAAAGCCTCGCCGCGTTGCTCGGCCTGGCTCTCGATGCAGTGAATGTGAAGGCCAAAACAGGCGAAAAGGTCGGCCACATTGGCCGCGGCGAAGCCATCGGCTGCCACACAGTCGTACTCATCGCGCGAGATTAAATGCGAAGGAGCGGCTGTGGGGAAGCCTCCGCGGAAATTGTCCCAACGCCTCGCCAATCTGATTCCGTGGCGATTTCGTCCCATTGGAATTACTCACCTGGCGGTGGTGTCGCGATCGGGATTGCAAGTGATGACGGGGCCATTCCAGGGCATGAAATACGTCCGCGAGGCTCACGGAAGTTGTCTCCCTCCGAAACTGCTGGGGTGCTATGAACGAGAGTTGCATCCCGTGTTCGAGGCATACCGCGCCGAGCCACTCGATCTGGTGATCGACATTGGTGCCGCCGAGGGATACTACGCGGTTGGTGTTGTGTATGCTGGCATCGCTCAGAAGTCGATTGCCTATGAAGCGGTTCCGGAAGGAGCCAATCTCCTCCGCGAAGTTGCTCGCCGCAATGGAGTGGAAAATCGTGTGTCCGTGAAAGGATTCTGCCGCCCGGAAGACCTCCAGGCCGAACTCGTTGCCGCGGTTCCCGGCCGAACGCTCGTGATCGTCGATGCGGAGGGAGCAGAAGATGTGCTTCTCGACCCGGCTCACGTACCGGCTATCACGAATGCCTCTGTCCTGGTGGAACTCCACGACTTCATTGTTCCCGGGGTGACGGATCGAATTCGCGAGCGGTTCAGCGCAACCCATACGATTACGCGGTTCGATCAGCAGGATCGCAGGATCGAGGAGAATCTCTGCCGGACCTGGTTGGTCCGTCAACTGCCAGCACGATACCGACTGGAAATACTGAGCGAAAAGCGACCCATACCCATGCACTGGTTCTGGATGCGACCATTAGTAGTGGAGAGTTGGG
>DASZJS010000858.1:0-5260 GCA_035947935.1 Gemmata sp.
CTTCAACGCATTAGTCTCCTTAACGACTGTCTTGCTGAGAGCTTCCCTGTCCTGTTTGAACTTCGCCGGATCGACTTTCACGTCAGTGTTGCCCCCCTTGGTCACGCTGAACCACCCACGCCAATGGCCAAGGGCGGCAATACCCACGAGTAGTACCATAACAACGATCAGTAATCTCTTCATGGCTGCGAATCTCCTTCCAGCGTGTTACCGAAGCTTCCGGTCATGGGATCATTCGGCCCTGGGGAGTCTGTCGTTCTCAGCGCTCGTCCCAACCAGTAAGAACGCGTTCGAGTTCATCCTTGTGTCGCGTCTCATCGGCAATCTGGTTCTCCAGGTTCACCTTGAGACCGACCTCCCCGGAGGTCTCCGCCTGCCGCAATCGCTCGATGTAGTCCGCGATCGCTTGTTTCTCGGCCACGAGCGCGTACTCCAGCATTTCCCGCGGCTGGTTCGCGTGGGGAACCGGCCGCGGCTCACTCGTCGGTTCGCCGCCCAGGGATGCGATCTTGTCCGCGAGGAACTGGGCATGTCCCTGTTCATCGGCAATCTCGGCCTGAAAGAGGGCTCGCAACTCCCGGCGGTATGGGCCGGTCAGCTTGGCCGAGTACTGGATGTACATCAGGATGGCCTGGTATTCGCCCGCCAGGTCGTTGTTGAGGCCCTCGATCAGAGCCTGTCGATTCGCGTGTATGGGCTTCGCGCTATCGGTGATAGAATTCGACGCGTTGCGGGAAAGTGATTCGCTTTTAGTCGATGCTTGTACAGACATGGTTCGGATCTCCTCGTGGTTTGGTTTCAGAATTTCGTGTAACTCGCTGGGCATTTACTTGCTCCCTTCTGTAATCTGTTCCGGCCAGATCCCCGATCAGGTTTTGACCTCCAGTTCGTTCTTGATGACCGCGTGCCCGAAGACCTATCGGGCGGTTTCCTGGGCTACCTGTTTCCGGTGGTAGCTGGAACCCGTCCTCGGAGGAAGACCGCTCCACCCCGGCCGGACACGTCTATGGCGTGCAAGGCGGTGTACCCGGTTCGCCGCCGTGCCTGCGACACCTGCTCGGCGAGGTGGTTGCACTCGATCTCCCGAACCAGGAAGTGAGCCGAAGATGGCTCGGAACCGTCCTTCCGTTCGACGTCCGAATGAGGGGCAACCAGCATCGGCAGAAATCCGTCGAGTGATGCACGCGTCGTTCCGATGGTCGGTTGCAGCGCCGTCGTTAGCGTCCCATCGGAGAACTCATTTGGCCTGGCTCGCCTGTGCAACCCCTTCGTGAATCCATGTGGTGGCCTCGTCGGCCTTGCTCTCGTCGAAGTATCGGACCTTGGCGGTGGTGAACGGCTTGCAGAAAACCGCCATTCCAGCCTCCCACCGTTTGTCCCCGACGAGCGCCAATCGTTCAATGTGTGAGAAGTGGTGCAGGTCGAACTTGACGTCCTCCCACACGGCTCCCATGCTCCAGCCGTGGAAGCCTATCGTCCGGACCAGCATCCTGACCTTGCCGTGGTCCTTGACCGCTTGCTCCACCACCGGGGTGAAGTGCCCATAGTCTTCCTTCGCGAGTTTGCCGCTCAGGTTCAGGATCAGAATCTTTCCGCCCGCTTCCTCGTGCAATTCGACGGACATCGCGTGCCTCGTTCTTGTTGGTTGAGAATCGACCGTAATAACCACCAAGTGACCTCTGTCACAATTTGTTCGTCAGTTGCTGGACTGATGAGCGCCCGAGAAGGGAGTAGCAAACGACGCGTCGGATCAGCGCGCTTGCAGTAGTGTCAACTTGAGTGGCGATCGACTCAAGTTCTTCCAGTCGCGACACCGGAAGCAGTAGCGTGACAACGAGGGAGCCGGACATGTCGGACGGCGTGTCGAGCTGAGAATCCGCCCACTTGTCGTCGGTGCCACAGGGCTCGGCAGCTCTGGTGACGTATTGGCCGATCGCCTGCCGGATCATTTGCCCGATTGTCCGTTTCTCCGACATGGCCTTCTGTTCCAGCTCAGTCAAATGTTCATCGAGGAGTAGGAGCGGGAATTCGACGCACCCTTCTCCCGGAAGAAGTCGTCTGAGTGGCGCGTGTCGATCACTGGTCAACGGCATGGATCACTCTTCCTGTCGCGGGTTAGCGTCGCCGTCTGTGTCGGTTCATCACGAGTCGATGGGCGGTCATGTGAACCGACCGGTTCATTTGAGAGCGGGCAGACCCTAAGGTATGCGGCCATTTGTCGCAGGGATTGCTCCGATTCCGCCGAGCGATTCGGATGGGGCCGGATCGTTCGGGTCCACGGACTTACCGTTCGTGAGCGCAGAGAAAAGCGCACTTTCCGGAGTGTGTTTCAGGAACGGTGCCAGTAGTTCGATCGGAAGCGGAAAGATGATGGTGGAGTTTTTATCGGCGGCTACTTCCGCGAGGGCCTGTAGGTAGCGCATCTGCATCGCCATGGGATAGGGGGTCATGATCTCGGCGGCCTCCCGGAGTTTGGTGGAGGCCTGGAACTCCCCTTGTGCATTGATCACTTTCGCCCGCCGAGCGCGTTCGGCCTCGGCCTGGGCGGCCATCGACCGCTTCATCGGCTCGGGCAGGTCCACGTCCTTGACCTCCACGACGGAGACCTTGATCCCCCACGGCTCGGTGTGCCCGTCGATGATCTCTTGCAACCGGTGGTTGACCTTGTCCCGCTCCGTCAGGAGCTCATCGAGTTCCGCTTGCCCCAGCGTACTCCGCAATGTGGTCAGGGCTACCTGGGACGTCGCGTACATGTAATTCTCCACCACCAACACAGCTTTCATCGGATCGACAACCCGATAATAAAGCACGGCATCGACCTTGACTGAAACATTGTCCCGGGTGATGACGTCTTGAGGCTCGATCACTTTCGCTACGGTCCGCAAGTCCACGCGCACCATGCGATCCACCGGTACGAACACCAGGATCAGACCTGGTCCCTTGGCCTTGGGCATGACATGGCCGAGGCGGAAAATCACACCGCGCTCGTACTCGTTCAGGACTCGGATGCAACTCAACAGGTAAAGGACCACCAGCCCCAGCGCGATCCCCAAACCGATCGCTGTGTAAGTCATCCACATGACGAAGCTCCTCAGGAAAAATGGTTTCTAACGAGGTGTATGCAGCCTGTTGTCTTCTGCAGCAATCGCTTTCCTTTGTCTGACCTCCCGCCGCCTGCCGACGTAAACACCCACGAAGGACAGCACCGCGATTGCGAGGAAGCTGACGAACAAGACCTTCTGCACATTCCAGGATTCGTCCAACGCGATCCTGAAGTCGAACAGAACTACGATCAGAGCGACGATGAGGCAAACGACACCCACACCAAGAAGCGAGATCATGCGGAACACGGCGTGTACTCCCAAAAGGTTTGGTTGTGTCATCAGGAGTCGCTACAGATCAGCACCATCTTTCGTCCGGATCATTTCTGGGCCTACGAGGGAAGAGGTCGGTGGGGCGGTGCGCCGTGCTGAGGACCGCGAGAGTGGTCAGGATTGGGATCGGACAGGGAGTGGCTGTGCGGAGGGACGGGGTGCGACTCGGGTTCCCAAGGGCGGTGCTCGCCCGCTCCACCGATCCTGGCCTGCGCTACCTTCGCGTCCACCCGGTGAACACATAGTTCGACCGAGTTTGGAAGTGCCGTACCCCGCCCACCTGCCAGATTGTCCCCGACGACTCGGGACTCAATCCCGGCGGTCGCCAGCAACTCGTGCCAGGTCTCGACGTGGATCAAGGACCCGCTCGCCACACATACGATGTCGTTCGCATCTGTCTTCATCGCATCTTCTACGTTGGTTGTTCAGTCTCGTTCTGCGTCCTCTATCCGAGACTTCCGAGCGTTGCCGGCAATGCATCGTTCAGGCCACGGTGACCGCCTTCTCCCGTAGCAGTTGGTCGATGACGGCCAGCTTCCGATGGATCCGTAGAACATTTCTCAACTGAATCGTTGGTCTGTTCGGACCACCCGACCGGATCATAAGATCCCCGGTCCCGAGTCCCAGGACCCAGTGCCGGAATACGTCGCTACGTTTTTTCTCCACGACCGTTCCTTCCGAAGGCATCACCGTCTCGCCGTCTCCAACCTCAAGGACATAACGAATCTGACTGTGATCGAAGATGACATAATGCATCCGGTCGTACACGCAGAGCACAACCACCCAGCCCACGAACAACGGAATACCGATGCACAGATACCCTAGAGCGTTAATCCGAATCTCCAGTCCATCCAGAAATGTGAGAATGTCGCCCCACCAACCCAGCCAGGCAAGCGCGATTCCCACTATAATCAAGGCCATGATCACAACCACAGAAACCATCCCGCGGAGAAGGACGGTGCTGGACATAGCAACCGCAAGGAGAGTAATCACGAAGACCACCCCCGGGATGTTGGTATTGGTCACCGTCACACCCCCGGAGCGATCCGCTTCGGTGTAAGTCGCTCCCGCCAAGATGAAGGACAACAGCCAGACCGGCCACCAGTAGAGCAGGCTCGAGTGCCCGTACACCACCATGTGATCGGTCTCCTCTTTTTTTGCAGGCCGGATCACATTGTACACGTTGACGGCACCGGCCGGTGCGGGCGTGGAAGAAGTCAGCGGTTTGGTACTCATGGTCGTGCCCTGTTTCAGAGGAATGCTGGTTACGCTCGGGCGTGACTAGGTCAAGGGCGGGTCGGCAACCCCGGACACGTTCCGGATGCCTTTGAGCAATTGCCTCGTGGGCTGGTCTCCGCTTAGCCCACGGGTGAACAGGTCACTACGCCTTGTGACCCTCAGCCGGGATGTGCTTGCCGGACTCAACGGCCGTTGCCACATTCTTGTCGTCCTTCTGCGTGGTGACACGTATCTGCGTCCCGGGCTTCAGATCCGCGGCCTTGCTGGCCTTTCCGTCACAGCTCACTTTGGCGTCCTTGGCCATAGTGTGACAGTGCTGCTTGCCTTCGCTACATGTCGTCGTGAGCTTGTCGCCTGTCACACCGACCACCTTGCCGTCGTATATTTTGCCATCGTGTGTCTTCGTGCAAGTTTCCATAATAACTGTCTCCGGTATTCGTTATCTGAAACGGACAATTGGGCGCACTCGACATCATGCCGCCCAAACCAACTTCCCTCTGCAATGGAAAGACAGTGGCAAGTTAACTCGCCAGCGCTGCTCATTTCGACCACACGCGGTCGAACCCGACCGTCACACACACGGCTGCTATTGTTGTGCCGTACATGGTCGCACCTGAGGCGTTCCAGTGGGGTATCCCCCTGGCCTG
>DASZJS010000859.1:0-3886 GCA_035947935.1 Gemmata sp.
TCGGCTTCGGGGGCTGTCCCGTACCAAACTCCGCCCCCACGATGAGGATCGCCACAATGCCAGACAAGCGAATCCAGCGAACGAACGGGTTCATCAATCGGTCCTCGGAGAGCGTTTTCTGTTCTCAGTTCCCATTCCAGAAGACGGATCGCGCGAAACCGCCGGGCAATACGCTAAACTGTTGTTAACGTGGAATCTGGAACCGTCGATGGTTGATTCTAACCGCCAGACCTCTCGCTGGAAACGATTTGCTGCATCATGTTACCGCAACCACGCATCGCGATCACAATGGGCGACCCTGCGGGGATCGGCCCCGAGTTGTGCCTTCGACTGCTCACCAACGAGCGCGTGCGGCAAATGTGTACCCCGGTCATCTTTGGCGACCTGGGCGTACTCCAACGCGTTGCCCGGCAACTTGGGTGGCCTGCCCCCAATCCCGATCTCGTTCGCGACCATGCGTCTATCGATGCCCATGCGGTGGAACCCGGGAAGGTCTCGGCAGCCTGCGGACGGGCCGCTTATACCTACGTGATCTCCGCTATCGATGAGGCATTGGCCGGGCGCATCGATGCAATCGCGACCGGTCCGCTTCATAAGGAGGCACTTCACGCAGCGGGTATACCCTTTCCCGGCCACACGGAAATCCTGGCCGCACGGACGAACTCCGAGCGCGTGTGCATGATGCTCACTTCGGATGCGATCACCTGTTCGCTCGTTACAGTCCATGTCGGGTATCGCGAAGTGCCGGAACTACTGACCCTAGAGCGAATCCTGGAAACAATCGACCTTACAGCAAATGCGATGCGTCAATTGCGCGGTGGAGAACCGCGATTGCTGGTTTGCGGGCTTAACCCCCACGCCGGCGAACATGGATTATTTGGAGCAGGCGAAGAAGAGAATAAAATTGCCCCGGCAATAGTTGAAGCTCGGGCACGCGGGTTCGATGTGACTGGCCCTCTCCCACCCGATACCGCATTCCTGCCGAAGTATCGCAAGACCGCCGATGCCTACATCTGCATGTACCACGACCAGGGATTGATTCCGCTAAAAGCGCTGGCATTCGAGGAGGCGGTGAACGTGACGCTCGGGCTGCCGATTGTCCGGACATCGGTGGATCATGGAACGGCTTTCGACATTGCCTGGCGCGGGGTGGCCGATGTGTCGAGCTTCATCAAAGCAGTGGAACTTGCGGCCAAACTGGCTAGGAAGGGATGAGGGATGAATAAAAACAAAGACCGTGCCGGGTTTTTCTTCATCCTTCATCCTTCATCCCTCCCTTGGCAACGGGAGCCAATATTTCCAACACTTCCACGGCAGGGCGGTCGCCGGTGTAGATCACCCCAAGCCGGCCAAACGTCGTAGTTCCCTGATCCACACTAAACCACCCTGCCATCGTCGGCGCGAGGGAAACCCGCAGAAACGCCACGGGTTCGATTCGACGCAGCATGTTGTGCTGGATCAGCACCCGGCCGAGAGGGATCTTTCCCTCCAGGATTTCATTCCGAACCAACTCCGAGCAAACCCCCAGATTGATCCGGACAAGCCCAAATTGCACCACTCGCCCGGTATCGTGCGTCGCGAGCAGTATTTTTCGGGCGTACTCGTTCCCAACTCGTCGGCAACTCAGCACCCGCACATCGACCGTCGAGCGGTAGAACTGCTCGACCGTAATGGTCATGTGGTGATTATGCACGAGTAACCGGTGATATGGCTCAGGTACATCGCTCGATGACACCTCAACCGCATGCGATCGGTCTGGCGAATCGGGGAACAGGCTATACAGATGGTCAAAGGTTGGAGCAGTCGTAAGCATCTCGTTCGCGGCCCCTCCGCAAAAAGGAATACGGGGCAAACGGGAACAAATATCTGGTTCCCGGTCGAAGACACCCGCATTTGAAACAGTTCGGTTTTTCACGAGAGGGTTTCAATTTGGAGCATGGAACGCGCAGATCATTGGGGAGGGCAGAAGAGAATACCGTCTTCGTAGGGAGGGTTTACAGACCGGCTTTTTTTGTGGAAACCTTGGTTTTGCTTCGCAAGAGGCAAGAGGCTTGGGGCAAGGGAAGAGGGAAAGACGGAGTGCCTTGGGTTTTCGTTCTTCATTCTTCACTCTTCATTCTTCACTTGCCCCCACACTATCAAGACCTCCCCAATTGCACGAATTGCGTGATTCCTTGTTGCGGGAGTTCAGGTTTTTCCAGCACGGTATCGATGAGATAGTAGAGGAGTTCGCGGAATTCGGTGGGTTCGACTTCATCGGCCAGGGCTTCGGCCTTGGCCCGGAACTTCTCAATCAGTTTGTTGGCTTTCTCGAATACTTTTGCCGCGAAATAGATTTCCCGCACCCGGGCAACGAGCGTCTCGGCGTTCACTCCCGCCGCTCGCGATTTCTGGATCAGGTAAAGGAGTTCTTCACGTTGCGCGGGCGATGATCCCTCCAGCGCCAGGGCAAGCAGAAGTGTTGGCCTCGCGGCGAGCACATCCTGGCCAGTTACCAGCTTGTTGTCCTCATCGCCCGACCAGTCCTTGATGTCGTTGAGGATCTGGAAGGCAACCCCGATATTGCGGCTGAAGTCCGCGACCATCTTCTCGTATTTCTCGACTGGGCCAGCTAGTCGCACGCCGGTGTAGAGGGCGGCCTCGAACGCTGGGCTGGTCTTGAGCGCGTAAATCTTCAGGGCATCGAGGGTGGTCAGTGCCTTGTCGGTGGCATCGCGCCAGAGCAATTCGGCACCTTGGCCCTCGGAAAGCTTCATGTGCGCATCGGCCAGTTTGTCGAGGATGTCGGCAGCGACTTCGGCCCCGAGTTCCTTGCGATCGCGGGATACGAGCCGATAGCCAAGGCCGATCAGGTAATCGCCAACATTGATTGCGGTGCCAACCCCAAGAACCCTGTGGAGTGTCTCCTGGCCGTAGCGGTAAGCGTCATCGTCCTCGATATCATCGTGAACGAGGCTGGCCTTATGGAATGTTTCAATTGCGATGGCGGCCCGCTTGACTGGATCCGAGAGCTCCCATCCCGTATCGGATCGCGTGGCGAGAGCTCCCTTGAGGGCATCGAATGCCGCGAGAGTGATGAATGGCCGGGATCGCTTTCCCCCACGGGCGAGGAAATCGTAAGCGATGTTCTCGTGTTTGCGAAGGGGATCGGATTCGGGAGAGGCGGTTCGCGAGCGCGGAACGAGTCGGGTCAACTCGGGTTCCTCGAACAATTGGTTCGCGGCCCGCATCAGGTGCATGTAGGTCTTGGTTTTCGTTTCGGGCGGCGGGGTGTGCAGGTCGATCGACTCGAACACCCAGTCGTTATCGACTGAGGTGTTCTTGCAGTTGCTGGAGAGCAGCGGAGTTGCGATGCACGGGATGCCAGCGAGCAACACCTTGTCGAACGCTTTTTCCAGCACGTTCAGGCAGGCAACGCCGACAATGGCATCGATATGACCGGATACGATGATCTTGAGTACGATCGGCGTGCCTTCGGACACGAGTACCTTGTAACCGAGTTGCTCGGCTTTTGTCCGGAAATCGCCGACCTCGCACGCTCCACACTTCTTGCAATCGAGCCCGAATTCATCGTAATCGGCCGGACATCCCTCGGCGTTCTTCAGGCAGTGTGGGAGCAGCATCAATCGCCGGTTGAAGGGAATCGCTGCCACCTGGCTCCGCCAAAACTCATTCGACAGCATAACCATCGTGAATCCAAGGTACTGTTCTCCGAGTCCGAGTCCACGGAGAAGCCCTTCGGCCATCTCGCGGCTCGATTCCCGAGTGAGCGGCTTGGATTTGTCAATGGTTTTGCAGAACGATTCCACCGCGGTCCGCACCTTGTCCCGCAATTCGCGCGTTTCAGGCACTGCCTTAAACGCGGCCGTGTTCGGCTTCTTGGGCT
>DASZJS010000860.1:0-5870 GCA_035947935.1 Gemmata sp.
CGGCGGACGCATGGGAATAGACCCAAGTCCGAGCGACAGGATGTCGTAACCGAGTGGTGGTCGGTCTGAGAAGTGAATTTCTTTTGTGAGAGGATCTATGCGGGTAACAGGTTCAGATACCAGACGCACTCCGGTCGCTGGACAGAGTCGAACGAGATCGATAGTCACGTCATCGCGGCGATACTCACCCGCGATGAAACCGGGAATCATCGCAGAATACGGTATCGTTGGCGTGTCGTTCACCAGGGTGACGGCAACCCCGGGAAGCGGCAGCATTCCCCAGCTGCGAACGAACAGCAAATGGGAATTCCCGGCTCCAACCAGGACGACACGCCGCTCAATGGGATGGGCGCGTTCTGGCCGCTGCATGGCTTACTACTGGTGGATGGCGAATGAATGGGCAAAGGCAGGCTGATGGCCTACCGTTCGCCAGGAACGTCTTATTTCGCATCGGGGCCGAAGAGTTTGCGATAGCTCCCGCGCTCCAACGGGTGGACATCATCGACCTCGATGCCGATTCTTCGCGCTTCTTCGAGCAGCTTTTCCTTGTCGGTACGCTTGAATTGCAGATCGTAGGCCCAGGCAAGGTGGTACGCATACACAGCTCGAGCGTGTTGCAGGTGCGCCATCTTCAGATCCTGGACGGCCTTCTCGGTATCGTTTCCGCCCTGCACGATGTAGGCAACAGCCCGCGTGTCGAGGTACGTAGGAACGGGACCGCGGATATCGATCACATTGGTTATCAGCCGGATAGCTTCATCGACCTTTTTCGGCTCGTACAACGCGAGGAGCATGGCAAGGTTGTTCACCGCCGAATCGCTCGGGCCCTCCTTGATCGATCGGCGATATTCCGCGATCGCTTCCGGGTACTTCTCTTGAGCATCGAGCAACTCGGCTCGCGCCCCGAGCAAACCGGCTAACTCCTGCTTCCCGGCATATTGTTTAATCTTGTCATCGAGCCAATCCCCAACCTCCTTTTCCACTTTTTCCCCAGGTCGCTTCACGCGCACAGCAGCCGACAGGATCTGCCCGGTCAGCAGGATGGGACTTTTGGCCTCAAACTCTCTGGCGAGTTTGATCGCCTCGGCAGATCTCTTGGTTTGGATATACAGGATTGCCAGTGGTGTGTGTGCGGTCGGCGAGTCCGATGATGTAATCAGTTTTCGGTATAAAACTTCGGCATCCGCGTTGAATCCCAGTTCCGCGAGCAGAGGACCCGACTTGGAGCGGATCATTTCCGGAGTGTCGTGACCAGGGAATTTCAGAATCAGGCCAACTGCCTGGTCAGCCAGCTTCTTTGTCTCATCGCGATCCCCTTTGATCGCGGCCTGCTGGCTCTTTTTCATCAGCAATCGAGCTTCCTCGCGAATCGTTTCCCAGCCGTTCGGCGCGACGGCTCTCAGTCGTTCGAGTGTGGCTTCGGCAATCTCCAATTTGTCCAACGCCACGTAAACGCGGATCAATCCGGCAATGTGTTCCGTAGTCACTTCCACGCGTGGCTTGGCAGCGGACTCGAAGTATTTCACAGACTCGGGAATTTTGTTCGGGCCTAGGCTGAAGATCAACATGCCGAGGTGGAATGATTCATCGGGTGTCAGATCTCCCTTGGCCCAATATTCCTTGAGAACGCGGACGCCTTCTTCCCGCGTGGCGGGATCGTAGGTATGGATGACAGCCTGAGCTTTGATGTCTTCCGGATCATCCGGAGCAACCGCAAGGTTTCGCGCGATCAACGCCAGAGCGACTCCTCGCTGTTGGTAAGCGTCCGGACGCGACATCAGAGAGAACGATGCGAGGTAGCGGCGCGCCCAGCGGGCAAGATCCTGACCGGGATATTCAGAAAGCTTGTAGAGGAGTTTGTCGGCCTCACCTTGTTGCCCGATACGCAGGAGATACTGAACCATCTGACGGTTGGGTTTCAGTTCCTTCGGTGCGATCCGAATTGCCTCCCGATACCGCAGACCGGCCGTTTTCATATCGCTACAGAGTTCGTGGCATTCTCCCAGGACGATGAGCAAGTCGGCTTGGGCGATATCCGTTTTTTGCGGGGCTATGAGGAGCTTTCGCTCGGCCTCGGTCAGTGCTTGCTTGGCTGCAGTTCCATCTCCCGTCCGAACCAACTGGCGAATGAGCGATTCCCAGGTCTCGGGATTGTTCTCGGCGAGTTCAATCGCTCTCCGGAATGCTTTGAGTGCCTCGGCATCATCCCGGATGGCAGCGAGCAGCGAGCCGCGAAGCAAGAGGATGCGTGAATCCAGCGAGGTTGCCGGGGCGATCCGATCAATTGTCGGACGTTCGCTACGAGGGATGATCCGATTGAGCATCTCGAAGATGGCTCGGAACCGCTCCAGATCCTCGGGCAGAACCATCTTGGTGGATAGCTCATCGAGCATTCCCGCAGCCAGTGCATCCTGCTTCTGTTCCCGGTAGAGAGCGACTGTTTTGCGGATTACCGATTCATCCCGATCGCCTTCGTTGATGGCCTGCCGATAGTGCTCCACTGCCTGGTCGGTCAGTCCCTCCAATTCGTCGAGGCGGCCGAGGGCGACATACACCCGACCCCATCCGCGCCGTTGTTGTAAAACCTTTTTAGTCATTTCGCGGAGTTCCCGGATCTCGGTTTTCAGAGCTTCCGGGTTTTGGATCTTCTTGACGTCGGCCAGGCGGACACCCACCCTGCCAAGCGTGCTGAGGGGACCATTGGGGCCTTCCAGGTTCGCAAGTTCAGCAATTGTCGCTTCGAGGTATTCCTTGCGGTCGGTGGCGAGAGCGAGATCGATCAAAACAGCTCGGCAATAGAGATCCCGTGGCTCGGCCTTTCCCGCCAGACGGAGGAACTCGATCGCGGCATCCTGGAGCGATTTCCGGTCGCTCTCGGGTATGCGGGACAACGAATGCAGAACGGCCTGTCCCAGGCCAAACCAGAGACGATACTGATCGGGTTTGGAGAACTTCTCGACACCGGCACCCAGGGTTTCAAACTCTGCTGCGGTTGGGGGCTTTGCGCGAAAAACGAGAATGTCAGCGCGAGCGAGCCGGAGATCGACCGTGTCCCCGACTTGTTTTTGGGCATCATCCAGGACCAGTAGAGCCGCTTCGGGTTTACCGGCCTCCTGGATTCGGGCGAGAGCGACCCACGCCGCGGATGTCGAAGTGTTGTTCGTGTCCTTGAGTACCTTGTTCAAAACCTCAATAGCTTTTCCCTTTTCCCCCCGGATCGCGAGTCCTTGAGCATGGAGGATGAGAACCTCGCTGGACTGCTCGCCTGGACGACCAAGCGTGTCCTCGGAGTCCAACTTGGCCCAGTTCCGGTTTGCAGGCGGCTTGCGGAGCATGTCCAGGAGTCGGAGGCGGGCAAGGGTCGGACGAAGTTCTACGATTTGATAGGCGGTAACAAGGGATTGATATCGTGTGATGGCTTCATCCAGATGTCCGAGCTTGGCAAGTGCATCGGCCTCCCCGATCAGGGCGTAAATGTATGTGCCATCGTCTCGCAAAGCATTTCGATAGCAGATCAGTTGTTGATCGGGATTTTGCAGGACGCCGTAGGCAATCCCTAATCCAACCATCGCTCGTTTATGGTGCGCGGGCAATTTCACCAGGTTCGGAGCAGCCTCTTCGAGAAGATTCCTGGCCTGTATCCAATCGCTCTTGAGCAGTGCAAGGCGTCCCCGGAAGTACGTGAGCCGTGCATCGTCTTTTCCGTTGGCTCCTGCCCGTTCCAGGAGGCTCATCGAGAGATCTGTATTCTTCATATCGATCAGGTTATCGATCAGAACCCAATACTGATCGTTGATTGGTCCAAATGCCTTGGCGGTCTCGCGAAGTGTACTGATTGCGTTCGACCGCTCACCCTGCTTGTCGAGGACATCGGCCAGAAACAACCCGACCTGGACATTCTTCGGATCGATTGCAAATGCTCGCTCCAGGAGTGCACGGGCGGCGGCGAATTTCGGCTTCAGATCAGCACTCTTGTGAATCCCGGCAATCTCCCATTCGGCCGCGGCCAACAGCACGTCTGGATTCTTGTCCCCACCGGGGATGCTGGTCCGGGCGTAATCGATGTCCTGGTGAGCGTTCTCGAATTCGTGTCGGAAGAGTTCAAATCGAGCGATGGCAATTCGCGCTTCGAGATTGTTGCGAAACCGGTCCTTCTCTCGGAGCGTACGAATGTAGTTGGCGATCTTCCCTTCGCGGAGGCCATCCGCCTTGTTGCCGTTCAGGAGTTGGAGGATCTTTTCGTAGACGCGTACAGGAGCCTCTCCGGTCTTGATCGCATCTTCCAGATGTGCGATCGCGTTCGCCACTTCCCCGCTGACCAGTTCACAAAGAGATGCCATCTCAAGCACCTCAATATCGTGCTTGAAATCCCCCTTGGGAGAATTGAAGAGGACATCGATATGTTCGCGTGCGTTCCGGGTCTTGCCCGTCCGGATGTAAAGATCGGCAAGTTCCCGGCGCTCAGTGGGATGCTCGGGGAACGCCCGGAGGAAAAGCTCAACGCCAGTAACTGCGGCAGCCGCGTTCTTGGCATTCTGGTCGGCCTTGTATTGGTCGAGGAGGAGTCGGGCGTACCTGACCGCAGCTTCTTCATCGTGCGGCTGAAATTTCAAATACTTGGCATAGTGTGCGATAGCCTCGGCTCGGCGATCGTTGTCGCCGTCGATTGCGGTCTCAGCCTTTTCGGCCACCGTCTTGATGATCGATGACTGTCGCCGCGCCTGGGCTTTGTTGATGGCAAAGAGGCCGCTGCCCAAAAGGACCATCACTCCAAGAATAACCAGCAATCGCTTCCAGTGAAACGAACGACGCATGGTGTACCCAGTTGCGAACTCTGGAAAAAAGAAGACGGGGGCAACAAAGTTACCCCCGTCAACCGTAGCACAAATCAGTTGAATTCGGAATACCCGGTCGAGAACTTGTCAGACCTTTCGGCGAATGGCTCGTCGCAGGCCGAGGAGCGGTAACCCGATCAACGCCAAAGCCAGCCCACCAGGTGCAGGTACTGGAACTGCATCCGTAATCACATCGGTACTTGCCGTACCGCCGAATGTGGATGCGACGTTGATGTTTGAAGTCGGTTGGACGTAGACGAAAATCGTCTGAAGGATCGAGTACGGAGTCGGCAGGTTCGCAATGTTGCCGGTGGTATTTGGGCCACCGACAATACCCGATCCCGAAGTGGCAACTGATGGCAAGGTGGTGACGCCATCGATCGTGGACGTACTCGACACCGAGATGTTGCCGCTGTTCCCAATGAGTCCGTTCGAGGCTCCCGCGTTGTTTGTGAAAGTGGCTGGCGCTCCAGGGGAGGTGTTCGTTAAGTTCGTCCCGTTGACGATGATTTCCAATCCGTCTGTACTGTTCGCGGCAAAGTTTGAGGTGAACCCCAAGTTCATGGTTGTCGTGAGCGAAGCCGCATTGGGGCCACTGCCCAAAGTCGAAGTAATTCCACCGACCGTGAAGCTCAGGGTTGACGTTGATGGAACGCTCAGAGAACTCAATGTCGTGGGTCCGAAAGTCTGAGACGATCCGATCGGGTTGCCAATGGAATCGACTTCCTGAATTTGGATGCTGATATCGGCTTGAGACTGGGATGGAGTGGCCAAGTTGGCCCCAAGGGCAATCGCGCCAGCAGCGAGCCACCGCAACTTACGTATAAACATGAGAGGTGAACTCCTCGTACAGCTTCGTGTACGGTCAGTGCCAGGATGCGAATTTACATTTCCCAAGCCGCAGGAACCACAAGGGCGAGGACAGTTCCAATTACATCGGTTGTATACAAAGGGTTGCCACGGTACGGTGTTCCGGGTTTGCGTTGTGGGGTAGTGTTAAGTAAGCGAAGAAACACCCTATCTGTCAATCCGATT
>DASZJS010000861.1:0-2998 GCA_035947935.1 Gemmata sp.
TCCATAAAAGACTTTAAATTCAAAGAGATTCGCTGACCCCGTCTAGCGCTTCTGGCAACCTCTTGGCAGGACTATCTTCTGAATGATCGAAGATTCTCATCGCCTAGAGTTGATCTTCCTATTTCAAGTCGGATTTAGCGCTGGGCGAAAACCCGGTTGGATCGAGTTGCCGTACCAGCAGAATGAACTACAGTTGGGAGTGGTTCGCAAGGAGTGTCGCCCACCCTCGTCTCGCGGCACGGGTTTTTTGTTCGCCGCGAGAGTTATTCATGATGTCTGACGTATTCCCGCCGCAAATGACACCAGCCGACGATCCACTGCCGGCCTTGGTCAAGGGGCTCCAGAGCCATACCCCTGCAAACCGGCTCCAGGCGGCAAAGGATCTCGGTCGTCTGGGGTGGCTGGCTCGCGAAGCCTTGCCAGCCCTCGTTAGAGCTTTGGAAGATGGCGAACCCAAGGTTCGTGAAGCAGTTGCCCACGCTGTCGGACAAATGGGGCCAGATGGCCTGCCAGCCTTGTCGGAAATGCTTAGTCACAAGGACAAGTACGTTCGCCGCAATGCTGCATGGGCAATGGGGAAACTCGGTCCGCTTGCACGTCCCGCTCTTACATCTCTTTGTGCAGCGCTGAAGGACAGCGATCCAAGAACAGCAAGTGGTACTGCCCAGGCTCTCGGAAATATGGGGGCGGATGCGGCCGATGCGATCCCATCGCTTGCTGAAGCCATGCGTGGGACGAATATCGTGCTTTGCCGCCTGGCAGCCAAGGCGCTCAGTCAGATTGGTCCCCCTGCCGTTTCCACATTGATTGCACATCTCCAGCACTCGGACCCATTCGTTCGCGGGGAATCGGCGCTGGCGATCGGCTGGATGGGAGCGGTTGCTCGTACGGCCGTCCCGTTTCTCGCTCAAGTCGTTCGCGGCCCGCGATTAGCCGGACATCGAACTCCCGTACCCACCAGTTCTCCTATCGGTGACAGTCCTTCTGTGGATCGAACTGGACCTGGCGGGAGCGACACACTGACCCCAACTCAAACGCCCCCACCTCCAGAAGTGGGTTCATCCGAGGAATCGTGTCGGGTTTATGCAGCTCAGGCTCTTGGGCGGATTGGTCCATCGGCAGCCCCCGCGCTGCCCGATCTTCGTGAGGCAGCCCGAACAGGTTTTGAAACCCTTCGCCAGGCAGCCAATCAAGCAATCAAGCAAATCCAGGGGGGATGACTTCAGTGTTCAGTGTTCAGTGTTCAGTTAAATCCTTCAGACAACGCACGCGAAGTTTCGATGTCTTAACTGAAAACTGAAAACTGAAAACTGAACACTCTGTTAATCGTTTTGCTTGTCGAAATGAATCGCTCGTGAGCCGATCCGAGCGAGGAATCGGGCTTTCTGCGATGCCGTCAATTCCTTTGTGTACCGTGCTCGGACAGAATCCACCCACCTGATCTTCCGTTTCCCGTAATCGGTGACCACTCGCACCAGCACTGGTCCATCGTGACAAACCGCCCCGCGGATCTTCACATCCAGTTCCGCGTGGTTGACCACTTCGGTGTATGCCACTCCCAAAGCCTGTGCCAGCGCCTTGTAATCCATGCGGGCAAGTATTGTTCCAGTGGTTCGCAGATAGGCCGGTTTCTGGAGCATTTGCATGTAGTGGTATGCCTGGTCATCCAACACGAAGAACTTGACAGGTAGACTCTCCCGGGCTGCGGTACTGATCTCAAGCCCGCTCATTAGGGCACATCCATCACCTGTGAGTGTTGCAACCGTGCGGCCGTGGTGGACTTTTTGGGCACCGATCGCCGCGGGGATACTCCAGCCCATTGCTTGGTTATCGACCGGATTGAAATACGTGCGCGGTTTATAAACCTGGAAATGTTCCGCCGCGAGATGTTCGCTGACAGTCACATCGGTAAACAGTAACGCATCCTCAGGCAACCCGCGGCGAAGCGCACCGATCAATGCCAGCGGATCGACGCCACATTTTGGCTGGGGGACGTTGCACACTTCGCGCGCGGACTCCCCTTTCAACTCCCGGATGCGCCCAACAAGAAGATTGTCGGCTACTCGGCGCAGGCGATCTCCGCACGCCAGGAGTCGACCCAAAAACACCCCGGCATCGGCCGGGACACACACATCAGTTCGCAACACTCGCCCGAGATTGCACGGATTCGCATCGACGTGGATGACGTGCGACGGCTGCGGGTTTCCGTAGTATCCGGTCGAGACCTCGCTGAATTTGACACCGATTGCCAGAAGCGTGCTGATGCCTGTTTTGAGTGGGTGTTTCCCCTCTCCGGCAAACACCTTCTCGGCAACTTCCGATGCATGCGGGCCAAACCCCCAGCCGACTGCCAACGGATGCGATTCACAGATCGCACCCTTGCCCGAAACACTTGTTGCAACCGGAGCCTGGAGCATCTCTGCCACTGCGGTTAGCTCGTCCGCAGAGGCCATGCACCCGACTCCAGCGTAGATGCCGATTCGTTCCCGGGGATCGCTAAGAAATGCGAGCGCCTTCTGGAATGTGGCTTCGTCGAACGGAGGAGCAGGAATTGCCGGAGGGGGGCAGCGGAAGTCGTAAGACTCAATGAACAGGTTGTATGGGATTACGACTGCAACCGGGCCAGGCTCGCAACTCTGGGCGGCGACAAATGCCTGTCGAACGGCTCCGGGGATTTGACTCACGTTCTGCACTGGGTAGATGCACTTGCAAACAGGCTTGAGCAGTTCCACCTGATCGAGGGCGTGAACCTGGAACGGTTTGGCCTTCTCGCCATTCGCAACATCGCCCACGATGGCCACGATTGGCGATGAGTCGAGCAGAGCCTCGCCGAGTCCGGTAAGTGAGTTGGTGACCCCTGGCCCGGGGACTGTACAGAGAACACCCGGTCGGCCAGTACTCCTGGCGTAGCCATCGGCCATACACGCGGCCGAGAACTCGTGTGTGACAAGGAGATATGGTAGCCCCTTGTCTTTGAGCGTGTCCCAGAGTTCGTTCT
>DASZJS010000862.1:0-4873 GCA_035947935.1 Gemmata sp.
CGGCGATCCGGCAGGATCAGGTGAAGGAGATCACATAAGCGGTCAGTCGTAAACTTACAATACACATCGTGTGCCAGTTAAGAAATTTGCCGCCTCCTTTTGTGGCATTGTGTGCCTCGCAACCGGACCACATGGCATAAACACTTCTGCAGTATTGAGATCGGAAATATCAAAATCCGCGAGAGTAGTCTTCCAGTTTAGTTAGAATTTTCACTTCATCCTCATTTACACTGCTCCATTACCGAGCAAGATGTTGCTGCATAGATCAGCACTACTGTCGTAACTGCGTTCTGATTTACGAAGTTCGGCCATTTCGACTCTGCTCGAGTAACAGCAATGACCAAAAAATAATCACTCAAGGTGATTCATCGCGCCCTATTGCGGCGTTCAGGTTTTGGTCCCTCGTCCTTCGTCCCTCGTCATTCGGGAAGACATCCAAGCGTTACGCTCCGTTGTCTTTCCCGAAGGACGAGGGACGAAGGACGAAGGCCGCCCCTTGACTGGAATTCCTGCGGTGTCAAAATCACAAGGTGGAACTGAATGGGCCGGCCAACCGTCGAAGGCGATGTCCCTACAATTCAATCACCGCCCTGTCGTCTGCATCGGGAGTTTACGCATGTCTTCCCGTTTGTGGTTCTTGAGTTGTGTCGTTTTTCTTGCATCTTCTGGACCCGTTGCGGCTCAGGCACCGTCTCCGCTTGAACTCGTTCGCGCTCTTCGGGATGCCGGGATGCCAGATCTGGCTCTCGAATATCTCAAAGAGATCGAGAACAAGCCGATGCCAGAGAACGACAAGAATGCACTCGGGCTGGAGCGAGCCAGGTGTCTACTCGACTCGGCCGAAGATGAGCCGGATGAGGGCACCCGAACGAGCATGGTTGGCGAGGCCAAGGAACGATTCAGCGAATTCCTCATCAAGAATCCCAACCATCCACGAGCAGCCGAGGCCTCGATTGCCCTGGCCCGGCTCACTTCCATCGACGCCAAAATCCAATTGAACCGCGCCAGGCGGATCGAGGTTGGGGACGATGAGGAACTGAAAAAACAGCAACGCCAGGAATCGGAAGCAGCTCGCCCTCTTTTCATGCTTGCCTCGAAGCGATTTGCCGATGCCGCCCTGCAGATCAAGGCAAAACTCGCCGATCCGGCGATCGATCCCAGCATCAAGGCGAGTCTCACTCGTGAGGCATTCGATGCCGACCTCGCCGCGGCGATCAACCAGTTCAACCTCGCAGGTACCTTCCTCGCCACCGACGCCAAGGAAACAATCGAGCGAGACAAGATCCTGACAGAAGCTCGAGATGGCTTTGAAAAACTGGCCAAGGGACCAGCCGCCAGCCGTATGGTCTGGATTGCCCGGGCGTGGATGGCCGAAACGCTGCTGGAGCAAGGCAAACCCAACGATGGAGAAGCCGAGTTCAAGGCGATCCTCGCGATGAACATGGTGGAGGCTGAGGAAGGCAAGCGGGTGGTTCGGTTCTTCCAGGTTCGCCGGGAATACCTCAGCGCACTTCAGGAAAGAACTTTGACCAAACTTCAGGCATCCGAGAAGGAACTGAGGAGTTGGCTGGTTCGCTACGGATCGAACAACAAGCCAACGCCCGAGGCCATATCCGCTCGCTTCTATCTTGCCTTCATTCTTCAGCGTCAGGGCGATCTCGTCAGCCCGAAATCCAAGACCGCCGGGACAGTCGTGGTTGGCACCACTGCCCGCCGACAGTTCGAGGAAGCCGAGAGACTTTACCGCGTACTCAGCCAGACGGACAACGATTACACCGCACGGGCCAGCCGGAATCGAATGCATGTGGTCCGCATGTTACTCGGTGAGGCAGAACGTCCCACCAGCGAATACAGCTCGTTTGAAACGGCCCAGATGGCCGCGTTGATTCAGATGGCCAAGCTGTCCGATATCGAGAAGGTGTTGCCCACACTGGCAGCGAAGGTCGAGAGTATCGCGACCGACCAGCGGGTTCTTGCAGCCATAGGAGCGGAACTGGCCAGGCGCAAAGCCGAGACCGAAGTGAAGGATCGCAAGTTCCGGATTCTGGCTCTCCTTGAGCGTGCCCGCGAACTCGCCACCGACAAGGACAACCCCGGCGATGTAACCGACAATCTGCTTCGACTGGTCTACTACTACCAACTGAGCAACCAGCCTTACCAGGCCGCGGTACTGGGCGAATACGTTGCCAAGACGATCAAGAGTACCGGCGGGAAAGCCTCGCTCGCCGGCCTGCTGGCGATTAACGGTTACATCATTGCCTCCACGAAGATCAAGGGGTCTGCGGACCCCGAAGATAAGGCGGCGGTGGAACGGAAAGGCGACCGGGAGCGAGCGGTTGTGTTGGCTCGATATCTGGATGAGAAGTTCCCGAACGATACGGCCACAGATGCCGCCCGACACCGACTCGCGAGTATGCTGGTTGCTGAGAAGAAGTTCGACCAGGCCTTCGAGATCATCGTGAAAGTGCGCCCAGGGTATGTACAAGCGCCGAGCGTACGTCTGCTGGAAGGGTACATTGCCAGCCAATTGATCACATCTCCCGCGAAAGATATGCCCCTGCCTCCGGGCGGAAAGCCGTTTGTGTTTCGCCGGGCCATTGCGGATCTCGATCGTGTGGTCAGGCCGCCACCAACCGCTCGCGAGGAAGAGGTACACGACTATCTCTCGGTTCGGGCCAGATTGACCCTGTTGTATCTCGCTCAATCCCGTGCGGAAGACAAGGAAGCGGATGCCGCTGGCCCTGGCTACGAAAAAGCTCTCCGGGTCGCCGATGAGATGATCGGCATCGTTCCCACATTCGAGTGCCTCAAGGGGAAGGTAGCGGGGGGTCTGAATCCGAAGGGTCTGGAGATGCACTATCTGGGGCTCGATGCGCGGGCACGAGCCATCTATCTACGCGGCAAGGCTTTGGTGGATGCCAAGGACCACGATTGGGAAAAAGCCTCCGCGGCAATCGAACCCTCTATCGCGGACGTGGATAAATACGGAGCCATGTACGATGAGACGATGAAGCGGTGGGCCGGCGGAGACGGCGACCCGAATGACAGCGATGCCACGAAAGTGCAGAAGGCGAAGGTAGCATCGCTCGCGCGGGGGATTGACCAGACTCGCCGCGAAATCGTCATGGTTGGATTCAAACTCCGGGTTCGACAAGGAAAGACTGCCGAGGCAAGCAAGATGCTCGATCTCCTGGTGAAAGCTGGGGGAAGCATCGAAGAGAACCAGCCCACCCTCGAATTCATGGCTCGCGATCTGGCTGCTCAAATCCCGACTTTGATGAAAGCCGGGCAAGCCGCGGAAGCCAAAGCGATGGGTGATGGGCTCGCCATTCTGCTCAAGCGGCTCGGTGCTGTTCCGAACCTGTCTTCTGCTTCAATTCTGTTCCTGGGTCAGACTCTTACTATGGTCGAACAATACGAGGACGCCCTCAAGGAGTTCGCCAAGATTCCGGTTCCCGTCCCGCCCAAATCCTCCATGCCCAACACACCCAAAGTTCCCGACTGGTGGAACGTCGAGACATGGTTCAAACTTACGGATCAAATGTTTATCGATTCCAAGAACGAGAATGTACCGAAGGGCGAGAAAGTGCCTGAAGCCGTGCTGGCGAAACTAAACCCCTTGAAAGATAAGGTGCTCGCTCCGGATGATTTTGAGAAGGAAATCAAAAAGCTTCTCAACGCGGACGAAACGAAGCAATTCCTGGACATCATTTTGAAGCAAACCCACAACAAGCTCGAAAACAACCCGGACAAGAAGAAGTTCCTGGAATCGATTCGCGACTATCGACCAGCTCAACTTTCCACGGCTCGATGTCTCCGTGGGCTGAACAGGTTCGGTGAGGCCGAGAAACTGCTGGTTGCTGCCGTCGGTACCCCCGAGAAACAGGGCTATGCCTACGCGAGTCTCGATTTCCGCAAAGAACTTGGCCTGGTCTACGAGGCCAAGGGAGCTGCGATCGCCGATCCGAAAGTGGCAAAGGACGAGTGGGGCAAGGCGCTCAAGGAGTGGACCACTCTGTTTAACTTCGCCCGCGGCGATGTGGGGAAACTGAAAGATCCGACACCCGAGCAGGAAAGGCAGGTCAAAAACCGCTTCTTCGATGCCTATCTTGACCATCAGCGGTGTCTCATCCTGGCCAACGCGCAGTTGCTCAGGGGAAATCCGAACTTGGCCAAGACGTTTACGGATGCTGGCAAGAAGATATTCGACATGGAAACTGTTAACAAGTTTGCCGAACTGGAGAAGAAGGGCCTCCTCGTTCCGGAAGTCTGGACTCACTACTGCGACCTGCTCGACAAGTACCCGGAACTGAAGAATGGATACAAGGCAGCGGGCGGGAAATTCTTCCTGGAGCGGCCAAAGGAGTGAAGTGCCAAACTCCGGTCGCTGACGCTCCCGGCTCGCCTAAAACGCTAATCATTAAAGGTTTTTAGGCGAGCCGGGAGCGTCAGCGACCGGAGTGCAAAACAGAATGCAAGACGACTCCAATTAAAACTCAACAACCAAGGCAGACTGCGATCTGCCTTCTCTCCCGATGAGGAATGCATCCGATGATCCGACAGGCGGTACGTGGGATGGTGATCCTGGCGTCGATTGTGCTGCTACTCGATATAGCGATCGGCCAGCCATCTGGTTCACCCGACAAGGTGGTGATCCGCGATAAAGATAAAAAGGATGGTTCGACGAAAACTTACGAGGGGACTCTGAAGGTCGGTCCAGGCGGACTCCAACTCATGAGTCCGGAGGGCAAGGTTCTCGCGGTCGTTTCTCCGGCCGACATCGTGAGAGTGATCCCGGGCGATCTCGTTGGGGTGGACCGTGGCGACATGCTGGCCCAACTCGCGCTCGAAGACAACAAGAAGACGCGGAAAG
>DASZJS010000863.1:0-5279 GCA_035947935.1 Gemmata sp.
CTCGGGTTCAGACCGGAGATCGAATGCTGCTTTCGTCTGTCGCGAGCAAAGTAATGTGAAGGCTTTCCGCTGGTAAGTGTTGTAGTCGCTGTTTGGCGCGGAATCCTCGGCGAAGTTGTGGGCCACATCGAGGGCACGCAACAACCCGCGGCGATCCAGTAACCGTTCGGCGGTAACATCGCCGCTCAACGAGAACGATGGCACGGCGAAGTCGAGCGGCTGTTCGCGTGTACCATCCACGAAAACAGGATCGTATTCAATTCCCAGGCGAGCAGCGAACTGCCCCGGGCGAGTATACTCGGGGGCACCTTCCTTCTGAGGCAAGGTGATCGCCGCTGGCAAGTGTGGGTGCGGCGGACGTTTTAAGGCAACGACCGAGGCCATCGAAGGCCAGTCCGTCGGGTAGGGGGTGCGGGCGTTGAGCAACTGGTGGAACGTGTGATCCGGAGCGTGACCGGTGAGGTTGTAATAATACCCGGCGTGGTGATCGCCGGTGCCGCGGCGATGATCGCCCAGCGAGCGAACGATGGCCAGGTGGTGGGCCTGCTTCGCCAGATGCGGCAGGTGTTCACAAAGCTGGATGCCCGGTGCGGAAGTCGCGATGGGTTTGAAGGAGCCTCGGTATTCCTCGGGTGCGTCCGGCTTCATATCCCAGGTATCGATGTGCGATGCACCACCACTCAGCCAGATCATGATCGTGGACTTCGCCGCCTTCCGACGACTCGGCGTTGTCGGAGTGGCAGCCGCACGACTGGCGAGGTTGAATCCGAAATAGCTCATCCCACCCGCAATGAGAAACGATCGCCGATTGTAGGGGTAATGAGCTGTCATGCCGGGAGAACCGGGGTGGGCCGTGGGTATCGCTGTGTCGCCCGTTCCGGCTGAAATCGAACGAAGCGACAATGGAGGCAGGCGGAGTGACCATGAGGGAGGCAATTGACTTTCCCATGTCTCACGCCTACCGTCAACCCGCAATTTCAGCAAAGCGCTTGTTTCGGTTTGTTTCCAGGGGTGAAGCGACAGCGAAACCCCTGGAAACAATTGCGGAGCCATCTCACTTCTCCCACGCCGATTGCATCCGGTGGATATTCATCTGAAGAATGTTGATGGCATCACCTTCCGCGTGAAGTTCGACCTTGCGATTCTTCTCGTCCGGAATCGCTGCAATGGACATGGCCACGAGACCCCCATCCGCGAACACCTCGACTGACCCCCGGTCCACCAGGATCCGCAAGACCAGATGCTTGGGCAGGTGGTCGTTCACCGGACTCGTCATTTTGACCGGCGCGGAGACATCCTTGCAGGTCAGCGTCTGCTTCGCCACATCGTAGACCAGCTTTGTTCCACGCAGATCGAATGTGATCTTGTTTGCCTTTCCTGGCTCAATCTCCGTCCAGAGGTCGAAAGCATCCAGGTCGTCTGCAAGCACCTTGGACCGCTTGTCGTCCGGCTGATCCGCGAGCCAGCGTGAGCCCTGCGCGCCGCCCGCCACTCCGATTTCAAGAGCTGCCTTCTTTTCATGAAGCGAATCGACACCAAAGGGCGATGCGATAAGCCGGGGGCCGCCATTTGGGGTCCACAGGGAAAGGGCGACGGGGACCGTCATCTGCTGGTTGAACGGCATCCCCGGAAACGTGATGCCATTCGCCCACCCAATCTGAATGCGCGAGGGTCGGCGAGGTGGGAACGGGCCTGAGCCCAATCGCATTGGCTGCATCGGAGCGTTGTCGAAGGACTGGGCTGCGTAAAACCGCCCGTACCAGAGTTGTTTCTTCAGCTTCGAGTCCGGTTTGAACTCTTTCCCATCGAAATCGCCCGTCAGATATTTCCCATCCGCAGCGTAAAGTACCCACTTGGTTCCGTTCTTGGGATCGTCATCGAGCGGTAACTCAAAGAAGTCCGGGCACTCGAAGAAGCCCTCAATGCGACTGGCATACGTCCAGTTCTTCAGGTCCGGCGAGGTGTGGAAGGCGATCCACTGCTTGCCCTGGAACTCATCGTAAACGGCCATCACCCAGTGTTTGGCTTTCGGATGCCAGATGAGCTTTGGATCGCGGCCGCTGTGTTTCACCACCGGGTTCTTGTCGTATTCCTGCCACGTCCGGCCCCGGTCGGTACTGAAGGCAATGCACTCCCCACGGCCAGTGCTGGTGTAGGCCAGGACAACCGGCGGCTTCTCCTTCGTTCCCCAACCCGAAGTGTTGTCCTTGTCGTATACCGCGCTGCCGGAGAAAGCCCAGTCGTCATACCTCTTGGGATAAAGCCCGATGCCGAGTTCCTTCCAGCGGACAAGATCCTCACTCACGGCATGACCCCAGTGCATGTTCCCCCACTGCACGCCAAACGGATTGTGCTGGTAGAACAGGTGCCATTCACCCTGAGCCAGATCGGAATCAAGAAGACCTTTTTGTCCTGATGGCAGGAACACCAGTCCGTTCGGGTCGTTGAGCCAGCCGAATCGACTGGTGAAGTGGAACTGCGGGCGGTATTTCTCGCGGTAGAGTTTCTCGGCGTTCGGCACATCGTTCGCCAGCTTCAGAGTCTCCAGCGCCTTCGATCCGGAGACGAGGACCGTTTCCACGGAGAGCATCTTGCCCTTGAATGCGGAGACATCAGCGAATGCCCAGAAGTCCGGCACCTCATCAACTGCCAGTTCGATGTCGAATTCACGCACGGTTTCCTTGTCCAGCACAAACCGCACCCGCTTCGTGGGTGCGCCATTCTTGATGGGCAGGTGGAGATAGGTCTTGTCGATGGTGAACGTCCGGACGATCAACTCGGCCTGTTTCTTGGCATCGCTCAACACGAAGTGATCGGCGTTGATGTGCCCCCAGCCGCCGGTCGCATCGTCCACGATCTCGATAGCCGCTTCCTTACCCTCGAACTCGCTCACATCCCAGGTGTGCCAGTCGAGCCGTTCGCTCCCGCCGGGCTTGTCGTTCGGGCCGGTGGCAGTGCGAACGACCTTCCCCCCAACGAGCAAGTTCACACAGGTCTTACCCGGATACTTTCCGCCACCCACCAGGAAGTTTAGGTGTTTCCGCTCGATCTTGAACGCGGGAGAGGTGAGTGTTCCGGTGCTGTCATCGCCGCCGAGATAGCTGTTGACGAGTCCCTTGCCGAGATAGCCTGTCACCGGCATTTGGTTGGGTAGCGTTCCCTTTGCCGGTCCCTTCCCAAACGCAGTGCCTGTGGTTTTCCAACCCTCGCCGTAGGTTTCACCCTCGAAGTCCGCGATGAGGACATCCGGCCGGTCTGCCGCGCGGACGGGAGAGACGAAGAGCAACATCAGCAATGGGAGAGAACGCCTCATCGGTGTACCTCGTAGTCTGTCAAAATCATCCCGTTGAATCTGTAATTACGCTTTCCAGAACCGCGACTCCTGCCACTTCCCCTTCATGATATCGGAAGCGTTCAGGGGGGCGTCAGGCTTGCCCGCGACGGGAAGCCCACACCCGGCTAACGGGCTGTTCCCCCGTACCATGCGATCACAGGATTGTCAGCGAGAACACCGCATCCTGCTGCACATCGTTAACGGATGCGTCCACTGTGAAGGTGCCGCTTGTGGTGTTGGCCTCCAAAGCGGGTGCAACCGCAATCCCTTTAGCATTGGTGCTGATCGTCACAGTCGTCTGTTTGTTAACGAAAATCCCACTGGCACCGTCGTTCGCCTCGATCGTGAAGGTCACCGATACCCCACTGACAGCGTTGCCATAAGCATCATCCACGATGGCAAGCGTCTGGGTAGTTGGGAATGGCGCCTGAGTAGTATCAAGAAAGTGGGAGTCGGCGCCCGTTGGCCAGCCTCATGCCCCCACAGGTCACTTCTTCTCCCGCGGCGGAGGGCCGCGTTCGGGCGGCGGCGGGAACTTCTTCTCCAACTCCGCCACCAGTGCCTTGAAGTCGGGGCGGTCACGCAGCGAGTCGAGATCGGTATCCCTCTTCATGTTCGCGGCGTCCTTCCACCCGGCCTTCACCGCTTTCTGAAGCAACTCCATCGCCTTGTCGGCGTACTCCTTTTTCTGGTCCGCGATCTTGCCGCTGGCGATTCCATATACGCAGGCGAAGTCGTACCACTGACCGACGTTCCAAGCTGGCAGCTTCGTCAACTCGGCGACCTCTGCGACGGCCTCAGCCACCTGCCCGACGTTCGCTCGCGAAGTCGCGCGTGAAGCACGAAACCTCTGTTGCTCTGCCCCGGCACTGAGTTCAACTGCCCGGTCCCAGTCCTTCACAGCGTCCGCATACTTCTGCAGGCGGTCGAAGGCCATTGCCCGGTCCTGGTAGCTGTTCCGGAGGAACAGGCGGGCCGTGACATTGCGCGAATCCCGCTCGTGGATTGGGGTCAGGGTTCGAATCGCCTTGTCGAACCACGCCAGGCTATCGGCCGGTTTGCCCCACTCGTACACTAGGAGACCTAAGTTGCAGTAGCTGCCTCCCAAATTCACGAGGTACTCGGGCACGTTGGGGAACTCGGCTGCCAGTTTCTCCGAGTTGGTCAACGCCTTCTGGAAGTACTCATTCGCCTCCGCCCGTTGCCCCTGACCGGCCAGCCGAAGCCCCAAGTTGGTGTGACTCATGGCGAGATCGTTACGGTACTTTGGGACTTTGGGGAACTCGGCGACCAGCTTCTCAAGGATGTCTAGTGCCTTTTGGAACTGCTTATTCGCCTCCACCCACTGTCCCTGACCGGCCAGCAGAAGGCCCAGGCTGTAGAGGCTCCAGGCCATCAAATCCTTCCGGGGCTGAGTGGCATTGGGAAACTCGGCTGCCAGCTTATCCCAGATATCCAGCGCTTTTTGGAATTGCTCTTTCGCCTCCGCCCTGTGCCCCTGACCGGCCAGTAGAAGCCCCAAGTTGTAGTGGCTCTCGGCCAGACTATTACGGTACTCGGGAACATTGGGGAATTCAGCGACCAGTCTCACCTCGAATGTGATCGCCTTCTGGTAGTGCTCCTTCGCCTCCACCTGCTGCCCCTGATCTTTCAGGAGATTTCCCAAGTTGAGGTGGCTCATGGCCAGATCGTTGCGGTGCTCGGGGACGTTGGGGAACTGCACGACAAGCTTCTCCCAAATCGTCAGCGCTTTTTGGAATTGCTCCTTCGCCTCCGCTGGCTGCCCCAGATCGGCCAGCAGTCCCCCCAGGTTGTTGTGGCACAGGGCCAGATCATTGCGGTACTTGGGGACGTTGGGGAACTCTTCGACCAGCTTCTCCAGGATGTCTTGCGCCTTCTGGGACAGCTCATTCGCCTCCTCCCGCTGCCCCTGACCAGCAAGCAG
>DASZJS010000864.1:0-3828 GCA_035947935.1 Gemmata sp.
AACCTGTCGGTCGAGGAACCGGATGCCCTAATGCGGGCACGTCCGGGTCTGTGGGAGCCCTGGGTCGGTAACGACCCAGGGCCACCCAGCCTTCCGCGCAACCCGGTTCGATTGGTCGTACATACTCAACCTGACAGTTGGGTATGCGACTCTGTCATCTTGTAGTGGTACATTTTGAGGACGCCAAACTATGCCACAGCCTATCTCCGGCTTGCCGTCCGACCTGACTTCCCGAGCCGGTCACACTTCCTGGCCGCTGCAGGTGAAGCAATGCGGCGGCTTCTGATCGACCACGCACGGAAGAAGCGGGCTGGGAAACGTGGTGGGGGCGTCCGGCGGATCGCCATTGATCCCGAGCAACTACCGGCTCATCCACTTGATCCCGACGACCTGATAGAGGTGGACGAGGCCCTCACCCAGTTTGCTAAGATCGACCCGACCGCTGCTAAACTGGCCGCCCTTCGGCTATTCACAGGGCTGTCGGTAGAGGAAACCGGTGACGCCCTAGGCATTCCGAGAGCCTCGGCGTACCGGGATTGGACATATGCCAGAGCATGGTTGACCGCAGCACTTTCGGAAAATGAGACGGAATCCTGAGACAAGTGGGCTGCGGAATGCGCCGTAACGGATGACCCCCCATTGTGGAGTCTCCCTCATGCCCGCCGACCCTAATCGCGTCAAGGAACTGTTCCTCGCCGCTACCGAACTACCAGTCGCTGACCGCTCGGCCTTTCTGAAAGGTGCTTGCGGTGGTGATGCCGAACTCCTCGCCGCGATCGAGCGGCTCCTGGCCGCCCACACCGGTGCAGACAGTCGCGTCGATCGTTCGGACGGAGAACCGGCCGCCACCGATGTCACCGCTACTTTCGCAATGCATGACCCAACCACCAACCCAGACCGCGATCCCGACCGTACCAGTGATCATCGCCCGACCGATAGCCGCGAGCTAATCCTGGCCGGCCGATACAAGCTGATAGAGCCGATTGGCGAAGGAGGCATGGGATCGGTCTGGATGGCACAACAGATCGAGCCGGTCAGGCGGCCGGTTGCGGTGAAACTGATCAAGGCCGGGATGGATTCCGGAGCCGTACTCGCCCGGTTCGAAGCCGAGCGGCAAGCGTTGGCGATGATGGACCACCCAAACATTGCCAAGGTACTCGACGCGGGCATGTCCGGCGATGGACGACCGTTCTTTGTCATGGAGTTGGTCAAGGGAGTTCCGATCACACAGTTCTGCGATGCCCGGAAGCTCACACCACGCGAACGCCTCGAACTGTTCGTGTCTGTCTGCCAGGCCATCCAGCACGCTCACCAGAAGGGGATCATCCACCGGGACATCAAGCCCACTAACGTCCTGGTGGCCCTCTACGACGACCGGCCGGTACCCAAGGTGATCGACTTCGGTGTCGCCAAGGCAGCAGGACAACCGCTTACCGACAGGACGCTGATGACCGGCTTCGGAGCTGTCGTCGGGACGCCCGAGTACATGTCGCCAGAGCAGGCCAGTTTCAACCAGATGGATGTGGACACCCGAAGCGACGTATACTCGCTCGGGGTGCTCCTATACGAGTTGCTCACCGGTAGCCCGCCGCACCCGCGGAAGGAGTTGGAAAAGGCCGGGCTTCTGGAAATCTTGCGGGTCATTCGAGAGATTGAGCCACTGCTCCCGAGCGCCCGACTGAGCACGTCACAAAGGCTGGCAAGTCTTGCTGCGGTGCGCGGCACCGAGCCGGCGCGGCTGACAAGGCTGGTGCGAGGGGAACTGGACTGGATCGTCATGAAGGCGCTGGATAAGAACCGAACCCGCCGGTACGAGACAGCTACCGGGTTTGCAGTAGAGGTGCAGCGATACTTGGCCGGCGAGCCTGTCCAGGCCGTTCCGCCCAGCACACGCTACCGGATCGCGAAGTTCATTCGCCGGCATCGAGCCGGAGTGCTTACCGGTGCCGCGTTCATCACACTCTTACTCGCAGGCGCGGCGATCAGCACCTGGCAGGCGGTGGTTGCTACACGTGCCGAACGGGAAGCGCAAATAAGCGAGAATGCGGCCCGTGTGAGCGAGGAAGTTGCTCAGGAGCAAAAGCGAGAGGCAGACATTGCCAAGAATCAAGCAGAGCAACAGCGAAACGAACTTGCACTTCTCTATGAGAACTCACGCCGAAATAATTATGTTGCCGACATGAACCTGGCCCGCGTTGCCTGGGATGAGAACAACCTTATTCGCACCCGCGAGCTACTGGATCAGCACAGGAACCGAACTGCGCGCGGAGGTCCGCCCGACGAATGGCACTTAGATCTTAATAACGCCTTTCGTCATATCGCGTTTGAGCTCGCTGCGTGGCTTTGTCAAGCATTCGAAGTGATTGCGACGCCGCTTTATCAATCGCGGTTCAAATCGATCGGGTCGGTCAGCCACTCGATGAGTTGCGATGGCACGGAGCAGGTTTTGGTACAGCCGTAAGCGATGTGCTGTGCCCAGGCCAGCCTGAAGCTCGATCACCGGTTGAAATGCTTCCAGGGTTTGCATGGCACCCTTGAAGCTGATCGAGCGGGGCACGAGGTTGTGTGTCGCCGCGGCTTGAGTCATGAGGGTGCGAATGAGATTGTAGGCCAGCACGTGCGTCCAGATTTCCTTCCGGACCAACCCCGGTGTCTTGCAGCGTAAGTCATGCATCTGCATCGTAGACTTAATGGAACGTAGATCCAGTTCGTTGTTCCAACGCGCGCGATACAGCGTCCCCAGCTCTTCCTTGGTCGTTTGCTGTGGCTCCAGCAATGTTGTCACCACCACAATCGTCTTGGTCCTGAATCCCGGTTGGGTTACCCGGATCATGGTTTCTCGAATCGTGAGGTATTCCGGCAACGCTTGGTACAATTGCCGATCCAGCGAACGAATCGACGACGGCTTGAACCAACGGACGATATGGTCATGCTTGCCGAGACGTTTTCCCCGGCGAAAATCCGCCGTTCGGTTGGACTTGTTTAAACGCCCGACGAAATCGATGCCACGCTGCTTGAGCAGCAAAATGGTCGTCCAATTGGCCAGCAAACAATCGGTGAGGAGAACGTCTCCGGGACGAAAGAGGTTCCACAATTTGCGGAGCAAGCTGACCTCGCCTTGTCCCTTGCCGGCGTAGCGGCAGACCCCGAGATTCAAGATGGCTCCACAGGATAAGGAAATGATGGCTCCGAGTCGTGCAATCGGAAAACCCAGGCCCGGTTGTTGATTGTAGACTTGCGGATAGGCTGCTTGATTCTCGGGGGTGTCCGGCATGGTGACCGTCGTGCCATCGAACATATAGACGCGTCGACCTTTCCACAGCCAACGGTGGTCTGCCTTGGCGTCCAACGTGCGACCGACCGAGCAAGCCACATCGGAGAAGAACTTCTCGGGCAAACGTTCTCGGGCCTGACAATAGGCACCGGTTTTTGCCGAGCATGGTTTTTGTCCCCGCGAAACGCGGTGAGCAATCAAGCGGGCGACGGCCGCGCGGCAGGAGTGGTCGGCACTCAACACCTGGCTCAGAAAGACCCAAAGAGTGACCAGCGGGGAGAAGATTCGGTCGATCCAGGAAACCCCGACCGCGGTTAGCGTTTGCGTGATGAGATCTTCGGAGAGGACGTCATTGAAAGGCAAATCTCCGTCCTGGACAAATTGACGTCGAAGATGTTGTACCTGTTGACGAAATCGTCCTCGATCATAACGATGCATCTGGGGCCTCCTTGCCGCCGATGGGTTTATTGCAACAACCATCTACGCAAGAGAGGCCCTACTTGCCTATGTCATTTTCAGCTAACGACTTGATGATGAACTAAGTGCCATTCGTC